>JASLZO010000009.1 GCA_030754805.1 Dehalococcoidia bacterium | reverse complement strand
GCGTTCAACCATCGCCTCGGCCAGGTGCGGCCGTCCTATGGCTCCATCACCAGCGATCTCCTGGACGCGGTCCCATTCCAATGGGAGGTTCAGTTCGGCGAGTTTCTCGAGGATCGTTTTCGCTCGGCCGACGCGGTCCTCCCGGAACGATCCAAGGAGCGTCTGAAGTTCTGGGTCGGCGATATTCACGAAATAGCCGAGAACGTGGACCTCGCCGCCCGCGACATCGGTCGAAAGCTCGATGCCGGGAATCAAGACGAGATCCGGGTGGTCCTTCACCGCAGCCTCAGCCTCTTGGAGGCCATCGGTGGCGTCGTGGTCAGTGAGAGCCATGATGCGCACGCCCGCGGCAGCAGCCTGGTGGACGAGTTCTGCCGGGGTGAGCAGTCCGTCCGAGACGGTGCTGTGGAGGTGAAGGTCGGCGCTCACGCGGTTTCGATTCGGTCCACTCGCGTGATTCCTGTGGCGAGACCAGTCTGGTCGTCGGTATCGATGAGGACCGAGTTGAACTGCGCGATCCCGTCGCCGACGGTCAAGCGGGCAGGGATCCCGGTGAGAAAGCGGCGGAGGACAGGTCCGACTTCATCGCCGATTATGGAGTCCTGGACGCCGCACATGCCGAGGTCGCTGACGAAGGCCGTCCCGTTCGGGAAGACCCGCTGGTCTGCGGTCGCGACGTGGGTATGTGTCCCGACGACGGCTGACACTTTCCCGTCCATGTGCCACGCGAGCGCCGCCTTTTCGGATGTCGCTTCCGCATGGAAATCGACGACGATCGCCGTAGGCTTCTCCGGAAGATCCCCGATCAGGGAGGTCATCGCCTGGAATGGATCGTCTATCTGGACCGGCATGAAGGTCCGACCCTGGGCGCTGACGACGAGGACGCCGTTCGACAGCACGGTGCCACGTCCGGGAGCGGCGGCAGGGTAGTTGAGGGGTCGGAGGACCGGCGTGTCACCATCCAGAATCGGGATGGCTTCCTTCTGGTCCCAGACGTGGTTGCCGGTGGTGATGACATCGACACCCGAGTCGAGCAATTCCTGGGCGGTGCTCTGCGTGATGCCAAACCCGGCCGCTGAGTTCTCGCCGTTCGCCGTGACGAGGTCCAACCCCAGTTCACTTCGCAGTGCCGGGACGAATTGGTGCACGGCCCGACGCCCGGGCCGCCCGACGACGTCGCCGATCATGAGAATCCGCATACGACCGTGCCCGCTACTTGGCGTATTCGATTGCGCGTGTTTCGCGGATGACCATCACCTTGATCTGACCTGGGTATTCAAGCGACTCCTGGATTTTCTTCGTGATGTCCCTAGCCATGCGCAGGGCTTCAACGTCGTCGACCTGCTCGGGGCGGACGATGACGCGCATCTCGCGCCCGGCCTGGATGGCGTAGGCCTTGTCGACCCCGTCGTAGGCGAGGGCGATCTGTTCCAGCGTTTCGAGGCGCTTGATGTACGCCTCGGCGTTTTCGCGCCGTGCGCCGGGCCGAGCGCCGCTGATCGCATCCGCAGCCGCGACGACGAACGCGTCGATGCTGCGCCACCCCTCCTCGCCGTGGTGGTCAGCGACGCCGCGGACCACTTGATCGTTGACGTTGTACCGCGCGAGGAGTTCGCCACCGATGATGGCATGGGGTCCGTCGACCTCGTGAGTCAGGGCCTTCCCGATGTCGTGAAGAAACCCAGCGCGGCGTACGATGTCTTGGTTGAGGCCAAGCTCGGAGGCGATCGCGCCGGCGATGTGGCCGACCTCGATGCTGTGCTGGAGGACGTTCTGACCGTAGCTGTGGCGGTACTTGAGACGGCCGATCGTTTTGATGATCTCAGGGTGCAACCCCTGGACACGCACTTCATAACAGGCTTCTTCGCCAGCCTTCTGGATGGTTTCTTCCATCTCCTCCTGAGCCTTCGCGACGAGTTCCTCGACGCGTGCGGGCTGGATCCGGCCGTCTTGGATGAGCCTTGAGAGTGCTACGCGGGCGATTTCGCGCCGCACCGGGTCGAATCCTGAGATCGTCACGACCTCCGGAGTATCGTCGACGATGAGGTTGACGCCTGTGGCATTCTCCAGTGCCCGGATGTTCCGACCCTCGCGGCCGATGAGGCGCCCTTTCATCTCGTCGGAGGGCAGCGAGACGACCGTTGTGGTGAGTTCGGAAACGACGTCATTGGCGTACCGCTGCATCGCGGTCGCCATGATTTTGTAGGCGCGCTCAGTCGACTCGGCTTGGACCGCTTCGTCGCTCTCTCGGACGCGCCGGGATGCCTCGATGCGGATTTCCTCGTCGACTTCCTGTAGGAGCCGATCCTTCGCCTCGGAGACAGTCAACTCCGAGACGCGTTCGAGTGCACGGAGCTGTTCGGCCCTGGTTTCCTGCAGCTCAACTCGGGTGCGGTCGAGGTCCTCTTCTTTCTCGTTGAGTCCCTTCTCTCGCTCCTCGAAGCCCTGGAGACGGCTGTCGACCTGCTCCTCTTTCCTGGATACTCGACGCTCTTGTTGCTGCACCTCACGGCGCCGCTCGCGTGCTTCGGATTCCGACTCATCGCGGATCTGGATACCTTCCTGTTGAGACCGGAGGATGATTTCGCGGGCTTCCGTTTCTGCGTCTTCGAGACGTCTCCCCGCGGCGGATTCGGCGTTCCTCAGCCGATTGCCGGCGATGCCCAGGCGAATCGCGAGTCCGCCGGCGATGCCGAACGAGCCGATCCCGACCATCATCGCGAACAATCCCGCTCCTGCTAGTTCCATATCGATGTCACCTCGTTAGCGAATGTGGCGCGGCGCGGCGGTCCGGCCGCGAAGCGTGTCCCGGAAGGGTTGACCCCCTCTGAAGAGAGCAGGGGGCCAAAAAAAAGAGCAAGGGGCTGTGAGCAACCCTCACAGCCCCTTTTGGGCCCAGCTATGTGATGCGTTAGTGCGGTCAGATCTCAGGGTTTTCTTCGTCTTCGCCCGGCATAGCGACTGCCGCTGGAGCGACCCCACCGGACGCGACATCAAGCGCTTCCTTGATGTCGCGCTCGAGTGCCTCGGATAGGTCACTGTTTTCGTTCAGGAATGATTTGGCGTTCTCTCGCCCCTGACCGATGCGGACGTCGCCGTACGTGAAGAAGGCTCCGGATTTCTTCAGAGCACCTGTCTGTTCGCCCAGATCGAGGAGATCTGCCTCGCGGCTGATGCCTTTACCGAACATGATGTCGAATTCGGCGAGGCGGAAGGGCGGTGCGACTTTGTTCTTCACGACGCGGGCACGGAGGTGGAGGCCAATGCTCTCTGTCCCCCGTTTAATCGTCTCCAGGCGGCGCAGGTCGATACGCACCGAGCTGTAGAACTTCAACGCGCGTCCGCCGGGGGTGACCTCTGGGCTGCCAAAGAGGACACCGACCTTTTCGCGGAGTTGATTGATGAAGATTACGGCCGTTTTCGAGCGGTGCGTGGTCCCTGTGAGTTTTCGCAACGCCTGGGACATAAGGCGGGCCTGGAGACCAACGTGTACGTCTCCCATTCGGCCCTCGATTTCGGCTCTGGGCACCAGCGCGGCAACGCTGTCGATCACGATGACGTCGACAGCCGCGCTCTTGACTAGTGCTTCCGTGATGTCGAGCCCCTGCTCACCGTCGTCCGGTTGGGAGATGAGCAGTTCGTCAACATTCACGCCGCAGGCTGCCGCGTAAACTGGATCGACGGCGTGTTCGGCGTCGATGTACGCGGCGGTCCCGCCCGCCTTCTGAGCTTCAGCAATGATGTGCAGAGCGAGCGTAGATTTACCTGAAGACTCCGCTCCGAAGATCTCAGCGATGCGTCCACGAGGGATGCCGCCGATTCCGAGGGCGATGTCCAATGAGAGGGAGCCTGTGGATATGGAGTCCATCGCGAACTTCGATCCGGCTTGGCCGAACCGCATGATGGAACCCTTACCGAAGCTCCGCTCGATCAGATCCAGGGCTTGATCGAGGGCTTTCTCTTTTTCGGTGACCATGACCGAGCCCCCGTTTGATTCCTTGCTCTCATGGAGCATGACATCTGATTTGGGGGCCGCCTTTTGCTTTGGATAGGATACCACGGCCATTGGGTACGTCCTTTCTGGTGCGAACGTTTGTACGATAAAAGAGAATGCATGTTCGCATCGAATTTTGAGACTGTCAACCAGACGACGAGTGACAGAAGATTGCCACGTACCATTGGTCGAACGACCGGAGGTACGGATGGCGGAAGTGCCGACGCTGGTAGAGTGGACCGATGCCGCGAGAGCCACGGTGCCGGCCCTGGCCGTCGACGATACCTCGATGCGATTGTTGATGGAGCGTTTCAAGAACAAGTACCTGCGGGCGGCGATGTCCGCGAGAAATGAATCGGTGGAAGAGCGGGCGTGGAGCGGCTTCTTTTACTGGCTCGTTGCCGGCGCGACGAATCGAAAGCCCTTCTCGGCTACGGATGACGAAGCAGACGCCCTGATTGCGCGGTTTCGGGAACTGACAGGCCGATTAAGAGATGCTGCGAGAGAAGTGCGAGGCGGATGATAAGACCGGGAGACATTGGGGTGGGCGATGCTATACAGCAGCATCGCCCACTGGTCTTATGAGACCGAAAACTGACATGGGGCTAACCGCGTGGCGTTAGCTCTCTTTCTCGGGCTGCTCACGGCCGGGGCGAACGTCTTGGGCAGCTACCTAGGCATCGCTCGCAGGACCGCGAATGTTCCCGCGACGAGTCTCCTAATTGGACTCTCCGGTGGTTTCATTCTGGGCGTTGCCGTTCTCGAAATCTTGCCTGAAGCCTTGGAGGGTGGGGGGGCGTTCGTTCCCCCGGTGATAGTCGCTGGCTATCTGCTGATGTACCTGATCGAGCAGTACTTCGCGGCACATGCGCACGCGCCGAGCGCCACCGCGGTATCGGTGCCGACGACGCTCGCTGGCGGGTCGGGCAATGACGCGGACGAACACACCATGCATACCGAGTTCCGTCATGACCCGCTTCCGATCACGAAGGCGGCAGCCATCGCCGCCTTCGCCGGGTTCCTTGCTCACGATTTCCTAGACGGCCTAGCGATTGGAGCAGGTTTACTGGCCGAAAGGTCGGTGGGTGTCCTTGTCTTCGTTGGTGTCATGTTGCATGAGGTCCCGGCGGGGCTTTCAGTCGCGACGTTGATGCGGGCTGCCGGGAATTCCCGACGGGCCTCATTCCTGTCCGGGGTGGCGATCGGGCTAATCACGATCCCAGGCATCCTGCTGCCATTTCTGGTTGGAGACCTAGGAGGCCAGCTGACCCATGTATTCCTGGGCCTGGCGGGAGGAACGTTTCTCTACCTGGCGACCACGATCCTAATCCCGGCCGCGGGTGCTGAGCACCGTCGGCCGGTCGTTTTCTCGGTGGTTGCGGGCGCGGTGCTTTTCTGGGGGACGTCGCTGCTGGTCGGGCAGTTTGTGCACTAGTTCGGCACCACGTTGGCCGCATGAGGGCCGGCCGATTGCAGCAGGAGTCGCTGAGAAAATTGCTAACGGTTCGAATTCCGAATCAGCGCATCGGGAACGGCATCCGGGGAAGTTTTCCTCTTCCTTTGCCACCGGCCATCTGTTTCATCATCTTCTTCATCTGATCGAACTGGTTGAGAAGGCGATTGACATCCGCCGGCAGGGTACCGCTGCCACGGGCTATACGACGTCTCCTGCTTCCGCCGATGATCTCTGGCCGTTGGCGCTCGTCGAGGGTCATCGAGAGGATGATCGCCTCAACACTCTTCATCCCGTCTTCGTCCAGGGCGCCCGCCGGCAGGTTCTTCTGGATTGAAGAGAAACCGGGAATCATCTCCAGGAGGTTGCTGATGGGACCCATGCCGCGGACCTGTTTCAATTGATCAAGGAAATCCTCGAGCGTGAACGAGGCACTCCGCAACTTGCGCTCCATCTCCTTGGCCTTGTCCTCATCGATGGTCTGCTGCGCCTTTTCGACGAGGCTGACGACGTCACCCATCCCGAGGATCCGGCCAGCAAGGCGGTCCGGATAAAAGGGCTCCAGGCCGTCCGACTTCTCCCCGGTACCGATGAAATAGACCGGTAGGCCGGTAACCGAGACGATGGAGAGCGCTGCTCCACCGCGCGCATCGCCGTCCATCTTTGTCAAGATCAGCCCGGTCAGCGGGACCTGTCGGTGAAACTCCTGGGCGACATTGACCGCGTCCTGGCCGGTCATGGCGTCGACGACGAGGACGACTTCGGCAGCATCGACGTCTCGCCTGAGGTCGGCGAGTTCGCGCATCAAATCCTCGTCGATCTGGAGTCTGCCCCCGGTGTCGATAAGGAGGTAGTCGGCTGCTTGTGCCTTCGCCGACTTGAGCGCGTTCTTGACCAACGCTCGCGCGCTCGTCACTCCCTGTTCCTGGTAGACCGGAACACCGACCTGAGAGCCTAAAGTCGCGAGTTGTTGGACGGCCGCCGGTCTCCTCAGATCAGCGGCGGCCAAGGTCACACTACGGCCCTGCTTCGTGAGATAGGCGGCCAGTTTGCCGGCAGTCGTGGTCTTTCCGGAACCCTGAAGGCCGACAATGAGAATCGGAACCGGAGCGTTGTGGCCGCCGGCGCCGATGTCGCGTTTCTCCGCGCCGAGGAGTTCAGTCAACTCCTCGTGGACGATCTTCACCACCTGCTGAGCCGGGGTGACGCTCTGCAGGACGTCCGAACCGACCGCGCGATCGCGAATGCGCCCCTGGAGATCGCGCACTACCTGGAGATTTACGTCAGCCTCAAGGAGAGCCCTACGTATTTCGCGCAGCGCTTCGTCGACGTCACTTTCGGTGACGCGTCCCTTGCCGGATAGCCGGCTGAAGGCCCCGTTCAGGCGGTCGGTCAGTGTTTCGAACAACAGTCTTTCCTAGTCGAGGACGATGGAGACGCGGCGCCCCGTCTCCGACGACTCGACCACCGCGTCGAGGACCTGTTGGATGCGGTAGGCGTCTTCGAAGTTCGGGGCCGGAGACTTCCCCTCGCCGATGCCCTTCACGAGTTCGCGCACCATCAATCGGAACGCGAGAAGTCGGTGATCGCGTTCGTCATCGAAAGGAACGAACTCAGATGGCATGGGCAACTCGTCCCGAGACTCGTCTCCGAACTTTGCTCCGTAGACTTTTCCGTCCGGAGGCGGGTTGAACCCCGGCGTCGGTTGCGGGGTGGAGAGCGAGCCCTCGGTGCCGAAGATCTCGATCTGTGCGCCATCCCCGAATGGGGCTGCACTACTGCCGCTGAATGAGCCCCATCCGCCATTGGCGAATTCGATTAACACTGCGAAGGTGTCGTCGGACTCCGTTCGGGTTGGGGCGCCGGAGGCGTCGACGCGCTCTGGCATCTGCGCACGCATGATCGACTGGACGGCCACGATGTCACCGAACCAGTGTCGGAAAGCGTCGAGGTAATGGGACCCGAGTCCCCAGAGGAATCCGCCACGGCGGCCGAGGTCCGGGTTCGGGGCGGGCCGAGGCCTGGAAGGTGCGCGACGCGGGCCGACCTCGAGGTTCCCGCGAACGAACCGGAGATCGCCTATATATCGCTGGTCCATCAGCTGCCTGACGAATGCCCGTTGAGGGGCCCACCGGAACTCGTGGGCAATCATCGCGGTCTTCGTGCTGGAGCGGGCGGCATCACGCATCACCCGGGCCTCGTCGGCATTCACGGCCGTGGGTTTCTCGCAGAGGACGTGTTTACCCGCCTCCAGCGCGGCTACTGACATTTCGCTATGCAACGGGTGCGGCGATGCGATGCTCACGATGTCGACTTCGGGCATCGCAAGGATTTCACGCCAATCGTCGGTTGCATTCGGGATGTTGAACTGAGCGGCGGCCTCGCGGGCGCGTTCTCCCCGCCGTGCCGCAATCGCAACGACTTCGAGTCCCTCCGATTGGAAGCCAGGGACGTGAACGGTCGTGCCGAACCCGACGCCAACGACTCCGACACGCAACCCCATGCTATCCGTCATTCAGGCCCCCTCAGATGCTGCGGTGTAGGCACGAGTATACGAGTGGAAAACCATAAGTCTGGGCTTTTCGCAACTACAATGGATGGGGTTCGAGACACGGTCATTCACCTGCCTGGAGCGTGGTAGATTCTTCCCCTTCGATTGACGCTCGAAAATTTCATGCCGTACCGCGGACGGCAGCCTCCGTTGGACCTCGGCGGATTGGGAATCGCATGCCTGGCCGGCGACAATGGCGCCGGGAAGTCGGCAATCCTGGACGGAATCACCTGGTGCCTATGGGGGCGTTCACGCGCCGGGGCGTCAGCAGATTCGTTGGTGTCCGCCGGCGAATCTGAGGTGGTGGTCGAGTTGGAGTTCCGCTTGGGCGAGGGCCTGTATCGCGTGCTCAGACGGCACCGTCTGCCACGGAGCAATTCCGGCGCTGGCCAGTCCGCGTTGGAATTGCAGGCGTGGGACGGGGATCAATTCCGTGCTCAGAGCGGAGCGAGGTCTCGAGAAACACAAGAGCAGATCACCGGCCTGCTGCGCCTCGATTATGACACCTTCGTTAACACGGCGTTCCTGGTCCAAGGAAAGGCCGACCTGTTCACGAGGATGCGACCCGCTGAACGGAGACGGATGCTAGGTGAGGTACTGGGGCTCACCCATTACGACAGGTTCGCCGATCGCGCTCGCGAGCAGGCTCGAGAGCGGGAGATGGACAGGCGATCCCACGAAGGCTTGACGGCCAGTTTCGAGAAAGGGCTGGATCGGGAACCTGACGTGCTCCGTGACCTCGAGTCAGCCACGCATGATCTGGACACCCGTCGCGAAGAATTGACGAATGCCACGCGAGAAGCTGAAGCCCTTCGGGAAGGCGTAGCGAAACAGCGGGAGGGGCGGAAGGAGCTGGAGCAATTATCCGCGGAGGGGGTGCGCCGCACTGGCGAACTTGACCGACTTCGGATGGAGCTTGGCGAATGGGTGTCCAGGGTCGCCAATGCCCGGGCGTTCGTCGATCGTGGAACCGAGATCGAAGAGGGGTACTCGACACTGCAGGCTGCACGGGCCTCGCTTGCAGGCCATGGCGAAAAAGCGAGAACGGTCAATGAGCTGAACGCGCGAAAACCGGCGTTCGAACAAGCCATCACACGAGAACGAACGGTGTTGGAACGGGAACTCGCATCCAGGCAAGCACAGGCGCGAGAACTGGTGAGACGGGTTGAATCGAAGGATTCACTTGGGCGACGATTGGCCGAGGTGGAACAACGACGCCAGGGACATGAAGTTTCTCGATCCGAACTTGCGAAGAAATCGGAAGAACGCGAAGCGCTGGGCCGCGAACTCGAGTCGAAGAGGGCAGTACTCGCGAGGCTTCAAGACGAAAGGCAGCTGATTGCCGAAAGCCTGGCCATCTTCGATTCGCGTGATCGGGCCGATGTGAGTGCAGAGGTCTGCCCGGTGTGCGGAGCCGAGTTGGGTACACATGGACTGGACGAGGTGCGCCGCCATTACGCGGAACGTCGGTCCAAGAACGATCTCGAAACGGCAGATTTGACCGACGAGGGCCGCCTCCTGCGAACGAAGCACGATGCACTTCAACGGTGGTCGCAGGAGGCGGCCGCGGAGGTGGAACGCGCGGCCGCATCGATCGAGTCTGAGATCGGCGCCATCGAAGCGGATATGCGATCGGCCGATACGGCAGCTGAAGAATTGTCGCCGGTGCAAGCCGATATAGAAGCCCTGACTTCGAGGTTCGCATCGTCTCAGTTCGCCGAAAGCGAACGCGCTGGCCTTGTCGCTCTCGAGTCGGAGATCACCGCTGTTGGCTACGACCCCGAGGCGCATCGCGTTGGGGAGTCGTTGGCCACGGGACTGGAACGATGGGACGGTGAGCATCGAGCGCTCGAAGAGGCGCGGACGTCACTCTCGAACCAGACCGCACGGGTCGATGAACTGACCCTTAGGCGCGACGACACCAAGGGGATGCTGGCGGAAGTGACCGCTCGAGCCGCGAGCGTTCAACAGGAACTCAGTGAGACGGCAGACATCGAAAGCCGCCTGACAACTCTTGAATCAACCATAGATAGCGTGCGTCGAGCAATCTCCGAACTCGAACGAAACCGCGGAAGCCTCGAACGGGATAGGGCGCACCTGGAGCAGCAGAGGAGCAGCCTCCGGAGCGCGAGGAGGGACGAACGGCGGTCGGCCGATGAAATGAGCATCTATGACGATCTGGCGACCGCATTTGGAGTCCAGGGGATCCAGGCCCTGCTCGTCGAAACTGCCATCCCCGAGATCGAAGAAGAGGCGAACCGGTTGCTTTCCGCGTTGACCGGCAACCGGATGAGCCTTCGCCTGGACACCCAGCGAGAGACCCGAGGAGGAGGCCAACAGGAAGTCCTCGACGTGATGATCGGGGACGAGTGGGGTACCCGGAAGTACGAGATGTTCAGCGGAGGAGAGGCGTTCCGCATCGATTTCGCGCTTCGTGTCGCCCTGTCCCAAGTGCTCGCACGGCGGTCCGGTGCGGAGGTTCCGTTGCTGTTCATTGACGAGGGATTCGGGACCCAGGACACGACGGGAAGGCAAAGGCTCGTGGAGGCCGTCTCAACGCTCTGGAATGACCCTTCATTCCACGACGGTCTGATCTTGGTCATCACGCATATCGATGAAATCAAGAATCAGTTCGATTCTCGGATCGAAGTGACGAAGACCGACCACGGATCTCGTTTCGAAGTGATCAGCTGAACGGCTCCCGCCAACGAGGAAGCGTGCTTCTCCGATTGCGCCCATTTTTCGCGCGGCAGTACACTGGCCGGGGCCGAAAGGGGGGCTGTGCGCGATGATCGAGATGGACATCGACAGCATTCGCGTGCACCTCATGAACTACCAACGCGTCGTGATTCTCAAAGAGAAGTCATCGCAGCAGCGGTACCTGCCGATCTGGATCGGGGGGGCCGAGGCGGAATCGATCGCGATCAAGCTTCAGGACGTTCCGATCGCCCGCCCTATGACCCATGACCTGGTCACCAACATCATCGGGAAGCTGGGAGCGAAGATCTCGGCGATCGTGGTGTCCGACCTGACCGACGACACGTTCTTCGCGAAGATCGTCCTAGACGACGACGGCAGCCAGGTGGAGATCGACAGCCGACCTAGCGACGCCATAGCTCTCGCGGTTCGAACGAAGGTCCCAATCTATGTCGACGAGGGTGTTCTCGAACGGGCCGGAGTGCTGATCGACAAGGAAACAGGGAAACCGATCACCGAAGCTAGGACCGAAGAACCGGATCGCGAGGTTTCCGAGGACGAACTGAAACGACTGTCCGCGTTCCGTGACTTCGTCGACGAGTTGGACTTAGACCTGGGTGAAAGCGAGCGCGATTAGGCCATGGAGCCCGCGGATCGGGCTTGTCTTGTCAGGAACAAATTCCTTGACGTCCAAATCTGGCACGTGATAGATTTCTCAAGCTGTTCGGGATGAATCGGTCGCCAGGATTCGAGCGTTATGCGGTCGCGGCGCGGCTGCTCGGCATGGGCTGGTACGTGGTGGCGAGCATTCTGGGTGGCGTACTAGGGGGCCTCTGGCTTGATGAGCGGACCGGGTTGGACCCGCTCTTCACGCTCCTGGGCTTGACGCTCGGGTTGGCAGCGGCCTTCTACGGGGTGTACAAAATGGCTGCCCCGTTGCTGGCGGGTTCAGATCAAAACCGAAGAGGGCGAGGATAAGCGAGCTTGGGACTCAAGGGGCTTCTGACCCTCGCGGTTGTTCTCGGCTTTTTCGTTTTCGGGCTCTTGTATCTCAAGGGCCCGCTGGAGATTCCGACCCTCATCATTGAACCTTCGGGTCGCATCGGCGATTCCGAGAGCGGGTATCCGCTTCGATCTTCCGTCGTTCAGCAATGGATAGCGATGCTCGTCCTGATCGTGCTCGCGTTCTTCGCGACACGAAAGATCGACATCGTTCCGAGCCGACTCCAAGCGATGATGGAAATCATCGTCGAGTTAATGCTCGGCTTGTGCGAGCGAGCGGCTGGCGCTGTGAATGGTCGACGGTTCTTCCCTGTCGTAACGACGATTTTCCTCTTTATCCTGAGCGCCAACTGGCTGGGCCTGTTACCCGGAACGGGAACGATCGGTCGTTTCGTGGACGCGGAGCACGTGATCGAAGAAGCCGTGCACTCCGCTGAAGAGAACGGGGGAACCGCCGACCTGGGCGCGACCAAACTGTTTGTCGTGGACGCGGATAGCAACAATGTCCTGATCGGACAATCCGAGTTCGAGGTCACGGCGGAGGAGTGGGAACACGGGAAAGGTGAAGAACTGGAGGCGAAGGGACAGACGGCGGGTCACCTCATCCCCTTCATCCGGCCGGCGAATACGGATGTCAACACGCCGCTGGCGATCGCGTTGTGGAGTTTTTTGTTCGTCGAGTTCTGGGGCATCAGCACTCTGGGGTTTGGCTATTTCAAGAAGTTCTTCAATTTCGGCCGTCTTCTGCGCGGGAACATCGGTTTCGGCATCATCGACGTATTCGTGGGTCTCTTGGAACTCGTCAGCGAATTCGTACGGATGGTAAGTTTCACCTTCAGGCTGTTCGGAAACATCTTTGCCGGCGAGATTTTGATCCTGATGGCAGGATTCTTCTTCCCGCTGATTGCCGTCACAGGCGTATTCGTGATGGAATTGTTCTTCGGGATGATTCAGGCGTTTATCTTTGCGATCTTGACGCTGATCTTCGGGGTGCTGGCGGTTACGAGCCACGGCGACCATGAAGAGACGGCAGAAGGTGCCCACCATTGAGGGAGAAGACGGTAGCCCGAGAAAGCACGAGAAGGACGGGACAGGGAGGTATCGAAAGCATGATGATTTCGCGGATCCCCTGGGGCCGAGCTGTTTCGGTTCTGTTCATAGTAGGCGCGCTCATGTCGGTATTGATGGGAACGGCGTTCGCGCAGGCCGAAAGCGTCGAAGCGGCTGAGGCCAGCGCCGACGGCATGAAGCAAGTTGCGGCCGGTCTCGCGATCGGTCTTGGCGCGATCGGCCCGGGCATCGGCATTGGCATCGCCGTTTCAAAGGCGATGGAAGCATTGGGGCGGAACCCCGAGGCACAGGGCGCGATTCAAACGAACATGATCGTTGGTGTCGCGTTCGCGGAAGCGGTGGCCATCTATGCGCTGGTCGTCGCGATCCTGATCAAGTTCGTCTAGAGAGCGCCGAGGTCAAACGGTGGAGATCCTAGAGAACATCGGCTTCAACCTACCAGGGTTGATCTCGCAGTTCATCAACTTCGGCCTGCTTCTGCTCCTCTTGAGCGTGTTGCTGTACCGCCCGGTGCTTCGCATCCTTGATCAACGGACGGAGCGGATCCGCGAGTCGTTGGCGGCGGCGGAGCGCGCTCGACAGGAGTCGGCGAAGAGCGAAGAAGAAGTTCAGCGAGCACTCGGGGAGGCACGGGAACGAGCGCAGCAGATCATCCAACAGGCGCAGGAACTCGGTCAGAAGATGGAAGCTGACGCCCGCACGAGTGCGAGGACCGAGGCGGAGACACTGATCGCCCGAGCCCGAGAAGAAATTCAGCGTGAACGGGATGATGCCGTCGAGCAGGTCCGTCGTGAGTTCACGGACCTGGCGATCCTAGCGGCCGAGCGCGTGATCAACCAGTCACTCGACGCTCCTTCCCATCGCACGCTGGTCGAAGAGGTCCTCGAAGAGACACGGCCCGGCGGCGGGAGCGACTAACCAGTGCCATCGACGGGTTCCGCGAGACGGTACGCGCGGGCGGTCTTCGAGATCGCACGTGACAATGACACGTTCGACCAGTGGAACGATGACCTCAACACACTGAGCGGCGTGCTGGATCTTTCGGAGACGCAAGCGTTCCTGACGGCGTCGAAAGTCTCGGATGATCAGAAGCAGCAACTCCTCGATCGGCACCTGGAAGGAGTATCGCCGCAGGCGCGGAACTTGGTGACGTTGCTCGTGCGCCGACGGCGCGGGCATCTTGCTGCAGGGATCGCGACGGCGTACCGGGACATGCTTGACGAGCACCGGGGAATCGTATCGGCGACCGTCACGACCGCCGTGCCGCTCGATGATGACCTTCGAAAACAGGTCGAGACTAACTTGCAAGAAAGGCTCGGCGGGCGAGACCTCCGGCTGGTGTCAGTGGTGGACGAGAGCATCATCGGAGGGATGGTGGCACGCGTTGGCGATCAAGTGATCGACGGCAGCACCAGGACGCGGCTCAGGCACATGCGTGACTGGCTACGGAACGAGGCTGCTTCTTAAGCGACCAGAAGTATGGAACCCAACGATCCGTTGGATCGGGCTCCGGAAGAGCAGACGACACGCGGACGAGGAGTAACAGGCGATGGCGGTTCAGGGTCAAGACATAGCATCTATCATCCGACGCCAGATCGAGGAATTCGGCACGAACGTCGAGGCAGTCGACGTCGGGACCGTGATCCAGACCGGTGACGGTATCGCGACGGTCCACGGATTGACCGGGGTCCGCTATGGCGAGTTGGTCGAGTTCGATTCAGGTTCGGCAGGGATGGCGTTGAATCTCGAAGAGGAAACGGTTGGGCTCGTGATCCTTGGCTCCGAAGAGGGTATCAAGGAAGGGACCGAGGTCCGAACCACCGGTCGCATCGCTGAAGTGCCCGTCGGTGAGGCGATGATTGGCCGCGTGGTGGACGCACTCGGGGTTCCTTTGGATGGTAAGGGCCCAATCAGCACGACCCGGACACGACCGATCGAACAAGTCGCTCCCGACGTGTCTGTGCGGATGGGAGTGGACGCTCCCGTGCAGACCGGCCTGAAGGCGATCGACGCGATGATTCCGGTGGGGCGTGGCCAACGAGAGTTGATCATCGGCGATCGCTCCACCGGCAAGACCGCGGTGGCGGTCGACACGATCATCAACCAGCGTGGTGGCGACCTTTTCTGCGTCTACGTGGCGATTGGCCAGAAGGCGTCCAAGGTTGCCCAGCTCGTGGCGACGCTTGAGGAAGCCGGGGCCATGGAGCACACTGTGGTCGTTGCCGCGAACTCTTCCGACCCGGCGCCGATGCAATACCTAGCGCCGTACTCCGGATGCGCGATCGGCGAGGACTTCATGGCCGAGGGCAAGGACGCCCTGATCGTCTATGACGACCTGTCGAAACACGCTTGGGCATATCGCCAGA
>JASLZO010000099.1 GCA_030754805.1 Dehalococcoidia bacterium | reverse complement strand
CACGGCCCCGCCGTAATCGAAGGGCTTCCGTTCGCCCGAGGGCCTTTCGCCGGGAATCACGACGGCCGCGAGCGCCAGGGCAATCAGGCCAAGCGGGAGGCGCGTGTAGAACAGCGCCCGCCATTCGAACCGATCAAGCATGAAGCCCGCGAACAGCGGTCCGGTCGTCAGCCCAATACCCACGAACGCCCCGGTTAGGCCGATGATCTTGCCGCGGTCGTGGGCAGGAAACGCAGCCATGGCAATAGCGAACCCGTTCGAGACGACCATGGACTGGCCGACCGCCTGGATGACGCGGGCACCGATCGCCTGGGGCATGTTTTGGCTCAACGCCATGGCGCCCATTCCCACGGTGAAGAGAACGAATCCTACTAGGTAGACGCGTCGTCGGCCGATCGAGTCACCGAGGCTTCCCCATGTCAGCGCGAGCCCAACGGCCACCAGCATGAACGACGCGGTGAGCCAAAGGATCACGTCGGCTTCGACACCGAACGCATCCGCAAGGCGGGGCATCGCCACATTCAGGAGGCTGTTATCGATACCCCCCGTCACGATTCCGAACCCGACTGCACCCAGCACCAACCACCGGTGGTACGGGGTCAATCGGACGCGCTCTATGGGAGATCGGCCCACTGGCGGCCCGTTTGGGTCTACCTGCATTTGGTTCCTATAATCGTTTCGCGGTTGGTCTTACGCCACAACTTCACGGACGGATATCGGCGACTCCAACCGCACCAATCTGGACTCAAGGACACACTATGACGACGACTCACCGCGTGATCGGAACAGGCGTGGCCCGCTCGGACGGATCGGACAAGGTCACCGGGCTTGGTAAGTACAGCCTGGACGTCACGACCCCCGGGACGCTCTGGGCGAAGGTGCTTAGAAGCCCTTACCCTCATGCCCGTGTCGTGAAGGTCGACGCCAGTCGCGCGTTGGAACTTCCCGGGGTCCAGGCCGTTCTCACCCCAGATGAAGTGGCCGGGCTACGAACGGGCAAGCGCCTTCTGGACGAACCAGTTCTGGCATGGGACAAGGTCCTGTTTATTGGTGACAAAGTCGCCGCCGTGGCGGCAGAGGACGAAGACACCGCCGAACAGGCACTTGCTCTGATCGATGTCGAGTACGAAGAACTTCCAGCCGTCCTGACTTCGGACGAAGCCCGAGCATCGGGTGCTCCGATCTTGCACCCGGATTTCAACACGTACACGAACATCCCTGCGCCTCAGGAGATCCCCTCGAATCTCTTCGCACAGACCCGATGGGAGAAGGGCGATATCGCTCAGGGCTTCGCCGAAGCGGATGTGATCCTCGAAAGGACATACACCACGCCTCGCACGCATCAGGCCTACCTAGAGCCGCACAATACGGTCGTCTGGATCGATCCAGAAGGCCAGGTACAGGTCTGGCTCGGCACCAAATCGCCCTTCGCGAACCGAGAAAGCCTTTCCGCATTGATCGGTCTTCCGCCGACCCAGATAACAGTGAACGCCGCATACGTTGGCGGAGACTTCGGCGGGAAAGGCGACATCACGGGAGCGCCCATCTGCTATTTCCTCGCGAAGAAGGCCGGCCGGCCGGTCAAGTTGACACTCGACTACTCCGAAGAACTCTCCGCCATGAACCCGCGGCACGAATCGGCGATGCGGGTGAAAGCCGGAGTGAAACGGGACGGAACACTGACCGCATGGGAGTCCGAGGTCTACTTCAACTCGGGCGCATATGGCGCCTACAAGCCGGTGCCGGGATCGAACCTCGGCGGGATCGCCGAGATCGCCGGGCCATACGTGATCCCGCACGTCCTGATCGACGCATACCAGGTGTACACGAACACTGTTCCATGCGGGTTCCATCGATCCCCCGGAGAAGTTCAGGGGATCTTCGCCGGTGAGTCCCATATGGACGAACTGGCAAAGGAGCTGGGTCTCGACCCGATCGAGATCCGGGTGAAGAACGTGATCCATGACGGAGACGACACTCCGGTAGGGCACCACTTCGAAGAGATCAAGGTGGAAGAGGTCTTGAGGGAGGCTGCCCGCGCATCCGGGTTCTCTTCGCCCGCGAAACCGAATGTGGGCCGCGGAATCGCGATCGGTCATCGTTCTCAGATCGGTGGGCAAACGCACGTCGGCATCACCATCCACGATGACGGGACCGTCACAGCAAAGAATTCGATTTTCGATCCCGGAACCGGGACCCACACCATCGTCCAACAGGTGGTCGCGGAAGAGCTCGGCTTGGACGTGAACCGCGTCCGAGTGGTCGCATTCAACACCGATGAGGTGGAGAACGATACGGGGGTGGGCGGTAGCCGTGGGAGCTATGTGGCTCCACAGGCCGCCAACGCTGCCGCCGGGGATCTCAAGGCGAAGTTGCGAAAGCTGGCGTCCGAATTCGAAGGTTGGGACGAAGACCTGGTCGAATACGATTCCGGCTATCTGGTGAACATCAGGAGTGGGGACCGGACTCCGATGGAAGCGATCGCGGAGCGGGCCGGCGAGCCTGTCGAAGGGCGGGGCAGCATCATGGATATGAGCCCGAACCCCCATACCTCGTTCGTCGCACAGGTCGCCGAGGTAGAGGTCGACCCTGAGACATCAGAACTGATCATCACACGGTTCACTTCGGTTCACGACACGTCCCAGGTCCTCAATCCGATCGGATTTCAAGGTCAGATCGAGGGTGGAATCATGAACTCGCTCGGGTTCGCGCTCATGGAGGAACTCGCCGTAGATGAAGGTGGCCGGGTCATGAACGCATCCTTCGCCGACTTCAAGATCCCGACCGAACCAGACGTGCCTCCTTTGACGACTTCGCTGGTAGTAACTACAGGCGGCCGCGGCGAGTACAAGGTCAAAGGGATCGGCGAGCACTCGAACCTGACAACCGCGCCGGCAATCGCCAATGCCATCGCAGCGGCGACCGGAGTGAGGCTATACAGCCTTCCCTTAACCTCCGAGAAGCTTTGGGGCGCCTCAAAGAAGTAGAGCGAGTGGAGGCACTTTCGGCTCAGTGCATCGGATTGGAATGTGAACAGATGTGCGACAATGGCTTCCGTTCAGAACCTATTTCGAGGTGAAAGTGCCCGCGAGGGTGGACCATGACCGAACAGCGGGTGGTCGCGGGCGGCGCGCAGACCACTGATGCTCCGATCGAGCCTGGCCTCCGGCCGCGCAATTTCGACCATTATGTCGGCCAGCAACGGATCGTGGACAACCTCCGCATTGCGATCACCGCGGCTTCTCGACGCGGAGAGCCGCTGGACCATGTGCTGTTTCACGGTCCGCCAGGCCTCGGCAAAACGACACTTGCGTTCATCATCGCGGCCGAGACCGGCGTCAGCGTCAAGGTAACTGCCGGCCCTTCGATCGCCCGAGCCGGCGATCTGGCGGCGATGCTGACGAATCTCGAGCCGAACGATCTGCTCTTCGTGGACGAATTTCACCGGCTCCCCCGGATCGTGGAAGAGGTTCTCTATCCGGTGATGGAGGATCGCGCTCTGGACATCGTGATCGGCAAGGGTCCGGGAGCGCACAGCGTTCGCCTCAACCTCCCTCCGTTCACGTTGATCGGCGCCACGACCAGATACGCCTTGCTGAGTGCTCCACTGAGGGACCGGTTCGGGGCAAGTTACCGACTCGATTTTTACCAAACCGAGGAGATTGCAACGATTCTCCACCGGTCCTCAGAAGTCCTCGAGATCAAGGCGACCGAGGAAGGGATCCACGAACTCGCGAAGAGGTCACGTGGGACCCCGCGAGTCGCGAACCGGCTCCTTCGTCGAGTCCGTGACTACGCACAGGTGAAGGCTGACGGACTAATATCCGAAGAGGTCGCTCTGGAAGCACTCGAACGTATCGGTGTAGACGAACTGGGTCTCGACGAGGTCGACCACAAAGTCTTGACCAGCCTCACCGATACCTTCGAGGGACGTCCCGTCGGCCTGGAGACACTCGCGTCGTCGATATCCGAGGAACCGGACACCGTTATGGATGTCTACGAACCCTACCTTCTGCAGTTGGGGTTCCTCGAGCGAACCCCCAGAGGCAGGCGGGCAACCCGCCGAGCGTTCGGGCATCTCGGACTCCCTTACCCGGATGGATCTGACGGCACCAGCGACCCTGATGCCTCACAGGTGAAGCTGCTCTAGGCCACGTCGCATGTTCCACGAGCACCGGATCTACGAAGCCCAACCAGCCAGACTGCCGACGTTGGTGCAGCGGTTCGCCGAGGTAAACGTTCGCTTATTTGAACGTCACGGATTCAGCCCCATCGCGTATTGGACGGAAGAGGTCGGAGCGCCTCACCGCCTCATCTACCTGTTGGCCTGGAGCTCCTGGGAGGATCGAGAGCGCGCCTGGGCATCGTTCTATGCCGACCCAGAGTGGGCAAAATCGCTGGACGAGTACGGGCCGACGGTTGATCGGATCACAAGCTCGATACTGAATCCTCTGGGCTTCTCACCACTGCATTAACTCAACGGCCAAGGATCGCCGTCAGGCAACGACCTTTCGTTTCCTTGTCGAGAGGTAGTCGACGAGGATGTATTCCCCAAGTTGGTCCGAGGTCGTGTAAAAAACCCGCCCCTTGTTGATACGTGTCATGTCGTCGATGAACTCCATCAGATAGGCGTTGCGCTCAAGCATGAACGTATTGATCGTGACGCCTGCCTGGGTCACCCGTCGAACCTCTTTCAGCGTTTCACGAATCGTCCGTGGGCTCGGCGGGTACTGAAGGAATAGTTGCCCGTTCTCCATGTGCGCCGTCGGCTCCCCATCGGAGATCATGATGATCTGTTTCGTGCCGCCCTTGTGGCGCATCAACAGTTTTTGTGCAAGGGCCAAGCCGTGTTGGATGTTCGTGTACGGGTCGAACTCGTCCCAACTCAGATAGGCAAGTTTCTCCGCCTTCATCTCACGGGCGTAGGTCGAGAATCCGACGATATACAGGCGGTCCCTCTGGAACTGGGTTCGGATGAGGTTGTCCAGCGCGAGGGCGACCTTCTTGGCAGCGAGGAAGTTCCCACGCATAG
>JASLZO010000098.1 GCA_030754805.1 Dehalococcoidia bacterium | reverse complement strand
CCTGGTCGGCTGCGCTGCAGCTCCCGGAGGCTCTCAGTCCGATCGACGAACTGCTGTCGTGTGCTCTCCTCCAGTGGGATCCGCCCGTCTGGCTGCTTCGGCTCGCGATCGTCCCTGGACCCGTCTTCAGCGGAGCCATCTTCCGTGGAGTCAGACTCCCCCGCCACCGCCAGCGCCGCCTCCAACTCCTGCTCTTTCAACCGTCGCTCCAGTAGCCGGCTGGCCAGGTCGCCAAGCGCGCGAGCCAGCTCTCGGAGATCCAGCGGCATCGTGACGGCGGCCCGTAGGCGCTCCGAGTGCGCGCTGACCAGCGCTTCTGCTTCCATCACCACGTCGCCTCCGGTCAGCACGCCCCAAAGTTCGGCGTTCTGTGGGTCGTGGAAACAGTCCACCGGTACTGTCGGGATCTGTTGCTCGCCCCAGACCTTCCAGGCCTCGTCCGTCCGAGTCAGAACTAGGCCGAGCAGATGGTCCTCGACCGGTTCCCCCTTTTGGGGCTCGATGGGTGCCGTGGAATGAGCCGCCTCGGGGGTGGGCGATGGCTGGACGACCTGTCGTGCCCTCCGCGGGCGGAGTCGTGCCGGGCGGCCCACCGCGGCCTCGAGCGCGCTCGGCTCGACGCTCAGGGCCGAAGACAGCTTCGAGTACGCCGCGTCCTGCTCGAATGGGTTCTCCAATGCGGAGATCAACGGGAAGATCCGGTCCGCGACCGCCAGCTTCCCTGAGTTCGAAGATGCGTCTTCGCGGGACGCCTCCCATGCGATCAGATAGTCCAGGATTGGCTTGGCCTCACCGACGCGTCGTTCCCAGTCGTCCCGGTCGGAGCGGATCATGTCGTCGGGATCCTTCCCATTGGGGAGTGGAACGATGCGCAGGTCGGGCGTCTCCTGGCGGATCGCCACCGGCCCGCTCCCTGGCACGCGCACCACGATCCGTTGAAATAGCTGCCACGCGCCCTCGAGGCTGCGCCGCGTCGCTTCCTCACCGGCCGCATCGGGATCCATCGCCAGCGAGTAGATCTTCGCCGTCCGTCGGACCAGGTTCACCTGCCGTTCGGTCAGCGACGTCCCCATCACTGCGACCACGTCCGTGAATCCGGCCTGGTGGGCATGGACCGCGTCCATATATCCCTCGACGAACACGACCCGACCCGTAGAACGGATCGTCTCCATCGCGCGGTCGAGGGCAAAAAGAATGCCGCTCTTGTCGAAGAACGGCGTCTGCGGAGAGTTCAGGTACTTGGGTTTCGTGTTCGCGTCCAGCGCTCGTGCGCCGAAGCCCACCATGACGCCCTGGTGGTCCGTGATCGGGAACATCAGGCGGTTGCGGAACCGGTCGTACGGCTCCGATTCTTCCTCGTCTCGCTTGATCAGCATGCCCGCGGTGAGCATGTCCTCCTCGGAGTAGCCCAGGTCGCGTAGGTGGTGCTTCAACACCTCTCGGCCGTTCGGGCTCAGGCCCAGCCGGAAGTTGTTGATCGTGGACTCGGTTACACCCCTGGACGTCAGGTAACGCCGCGTCTCCTCCCCCGCCGGTGAGAACACGAGGATTCGGTGGAAGTAGTCGGCCGCCGCATCCAGCAGGGTGCCCGCTCGCTCGCGCTGCTTCTCTTTCTCCTCGTTGCGTGGACGGGGAGCCTCGACCGTCACGCCCGCCAACTCGCCCAGTTTCCGCAACGCGTCGCCGAACGTCAGGTTGTCCGCCTTCTGCACGAACGCGAACGCGTCCCCGCCGGTTCCGCACTGTCCGAAGCACCGCCACGTCTCCCGTTCGGGGTACACGAAGAACGACGGCGTTTTCTCCGTATGGAACGGGCACCGCGCCGTGAAATTCTTCCCCGTCTTTTTCAGCGGGAGGTACGATGAGATCAACTCGACCAGGTCGGTTCGCGCCTTGACGTCGTCGACGATGGTCATCAGCCGGTTGCTCCCAGCAGTTCGGCCCTCGGTCGGATCCCGTTCCGTAGGTCGGCCACGGTCCGTTCCGCGAACCCGTCCGTCATTCCACTCAGATAGTCGGCAGCCCGTCGCTCGGAAGAGGCCCCCGCCTCCGCGTATCCCTCGGGTATCAGGTCCGGGTCGGCCATGATCGTCGTCCACAGGTGATCGAGGGTCTTCCGCGCGTCAGCACTCGCATCGTTCGGGCGTTCGTACAGGCGATCGAACAGGAAGTCGCGGAGTTCGGACGCCGCGCGACCGATCTGCTCGCCCATCCGGATCGCAGGTCCGCTCCCATCGCTCTCTTTATCGACCCCAGAAGCCGTCCAAGAGGTCTCGACGACATCGCCGATCAGCGCGTTCAGTCGCTCCGAGTGTTTCGATCCCAGGAATCGTTGCACGGATGCCGGGACGTCCCGTTCCGTCAGCACCCCGGCGCGGATCGCGTCAAGCAGATCGTGGTTTACGTACGCGATCGCATCGCTGATCCGTACCACCTGCGCCTCTAAAGAAAGCGGCTCATCGGAATCCGCAATCTCGTGGAGCCCGTGCCTCCCCTTCGAGTGGTTCACCATCCCCTGGCGGACCTCCCACGTCAGGTTCAGTCCGGCCCCGTCCTTCTCCAGCCGCTCCACGATGCGCAGGCTCTGTTCCGCGTGGCGGTACCCGCCTGGCAGTCGTTCGTTCAGGAACTCCTCGCCCAGGTGCCCGAACGGCGTGTGCCCGAGGTCGTGACCGAGCGCGATCGCCTCAGTCAGGTCCTCATTCAAACGAAGCGCCCGGCTGATGGACCGGGCGATCTGGGCAACTTCGATCGTATGCGTGAGTCGGGTGACGTAGTGGTCGCCAATCGGGCTTATGAACACCTGCGTCTTGTGCTTCAGCCTCCGGAACGCCTTCGAATGGACGATACGGTCCCGGTCGCGCATGAACGCCGTCCGCATGAACGATGGTTCTTCGTTGAGGACGCGCCCGCGCGAGGTCGTGCTTCGCTGAGCGTAAGGAGAAAGGACTAGGTCCTCGATATGTTCAAGGTGAGAACGTATTTGGTCGTCCTGCATTATCAGGGTGGGCGTAGTCAGGACCTTAGCCCCGGGAGCCGTCGGCCAGATACGAAAATGTGGAGTTTTTTTGTCTGGCACAAATAGAAAGAGCCCCTGTCAAGGGGTGCTAATCACAGATTACGAATGGTGGGTAGGGGTGTCAAACAACCTCCCTGCAACCCGCCAGTAACCCGTCTCCTGGGCGCCTACTTAGGCGGTCGCGGCATTGTCAATCCTTTTGTATCTACCGTGGCCGAGGCCCAGGCTGGAGATCGAAGCCAGTCCTCCAGCGTCATCAACGCCGGCTTGGGCCAACGGGCCCGGAGATCTGCGACGTCCAACCGGTAGCCAACTCGGTCGTACCAGTCATACAGCGCCACCCGTTCCGCCGGGAACGTTTGCTCCATCTCCTCGTGGGGCGGCTGCCGGTATTCCACGGTCCGGCCTATAACCCGGGAGAACACCTCGGCCAACTCGCTGCCTGACAACTCGTCGCCCGCGAGGTCGATCTCGGCTCCGATAAAGTCGCTCGGTGCCGCGAACGCGGCTGCGGCGAACGCCCCGATATCGCCGACTGCGATGTACCAGTTCACTGTTTCTGCGGCGGTCACGCCGGTCAGGGTTCCTGTGAGGATCTGCCTGCGGCTCTCCAGAAAATTCTCCATGAATCCTGTGGGCCGAAGGATCGTGACCGGGACGCCCAGGTCCTTCAGGTAGTCGGCGATCCTTCGCTTCGACGCGAATCGTTCGAGATCCGTACCCTCCATCCCGGCGCCGGCCGCGAGCGTCGCGACGATGTGGGAGACCCCGGCCCGTTTCGCTGCGTCGGCCAGATTGCGCGCCTGCCGGTTCTCGGCCTCGAAATCCATGGCGAGCTGGATCGAGAACACTCCATGGACGCCCGCGACCGCGCGGTCCAGCGACGGTACGTCCTCCTGGTCGCCCGTCACTACCTCCACGCCGCGTTTGAGAAGTTCCTGAGCCTTCTCGCTGGTCGCATCGCGGGTCAGCGCCCGCGCCTGCCAGCCGCTTCCACCAGCGTCGAGCAGCGCGTCGATGACCGCTCCACCCTGTCGTCCTGTCGCCCCAGTCACCAGGATCGTCCGTTGGCCGGTCGGCGCCGTCGTCATATGGTCTCGTCCCCCTCGGTTCTCCCAATCTTGGCTCTTCGACGGTATCATCGTGGTGCGATCCGAGTGATCGATCATGGGCACTTCAACCATCAGACCGGGGGTTCGAAATGGCGTCCGAGGTCCTCTACGAAGTCGACGGGAAGGTCGCGACGATTACGATTAACCGCCCCGAGAAGCTGAACGCACTCTCGCTTGCGGCACAGTTCGCGCTCCACGACGCCTGGGTCCGATTCCGCGAAGACGACCGCGTCATCGTCGGGATCGTCACGGGTGCGGGAGAGCGTTCGTTCTGCGCAGGCATGGACTTACGGAGGGGGGACGGGCTTCCGCCGGAGTTCGAAGGCCGGTCGCCGGATGAGGCGAGCGGCAGCATCTGCCCGCGTGAGTACGACCTCGGAAAGCCTCTCATCGCTGCCATCAACGGCTACGCGCTCGGGATGGGGGCCGCCATCGTCATGCAGTGCGACCTCCGCATCATGTCGGAGAATGCCACTATCGGCTATCCGCTGGTCCGCATGGGCATGATGCCCGGTGCGCTTCACGACTTCTGGATGCAGGCGCCCTCCGTCATCGCCGCCCGCGCCCTCTACACCGGCAAAGCGATTACTGCGGACGATGCCCAGCGGGCGGGCCTCGTCAATGACGTCGTTCCACTCGGAGACCTGCCTGCCGCCGCCCGCGCGCTCGCGGACGAAGTCGGGGAGAACGCCCCACTCGTGATCCAGGCCATCAAGCGGACCTGGGATACTCAGCAGGAGTTCCGAGAGGTGAAGGCCTGGCGAGAGTTCAACCGCTTGTCGAGAACGGTGAACGCGTCAGCGGACCATGACGAGGGAATCCGCGCCCAAGTTGAACGACGGTCGCCCGATTGGCAGGGTCGGTGACGCCTCCCGAAAGCTACCCGTCGACGCGAGTCCGCACTGCAGCAAAAATGTAACCAGCATGCGGGGACC
>JASLZO010000097.1 GCA_030754805.1 Dehalococcoidia bacterium | reverse complement strand
TGCTCTGGCCGTTGCCATGGCCGAGTCGAAGATTTCGACTGCCGCGCGGTCCCTCCGCAACGCTGAGGAGACCCTGAACGATCTGCTCGCACCGCCGGATGAGGCAGACCTTATTGATGCGAGGGCGGATATCGAAACCACGGAAATCGGGCTTGCGAATGCGCTTGACGAGTTCTCGCTTTCGATCCGGGATTGGGGCCGGCGAGTTACCGATGCGGAGGACACGGTCGTTGCCGCTCGGGACGACTACGGCGGGGTTTTCAACAGGTGGCTGGGGATCCAGGTCCCTGTCGAAGACCTGGACAACACAGTCACGGAATTGCTCGACGGATGGGGTGCCGATCTCCTCGAGATCTTTGATCGCGATGTCGACTCGCTTGACGTCGCGAGGGGCGCGTTCTCATCCGGACCGCCCCACGACAGGCCGGAGACGCCGTGGAGTGAGCCCACGATCTATGCGTGGCTGAACTTCTATCCAGGCTTCATCGTGGTCGATTGCGACGACTCATTTCCCGAGGCACAGGGATCCTGCATCTTTCGGGAGATGGAGGACGCTTGGGAGCTCCACAACCTATCCAAAGAGACGCTTGAGGGCGTGAATGCTCTAGCGGCACAGGCTCTGGCGACGTCCAACACCACCGTCGATCGCGCGCGCGACAACCTGGCCGCTTCGGAGGATCGGCTCGCAAATCTCCTCGAGGTGGCGGACCCGATCGATATCGAGGTCGCCGAAAGACAGCTCGTGGTCGCGCAGGTGACGTTGGTGTCCGAGCAGCACGCACTCGTGGACCTGAACGCCGACGATGATGACGTGAGCATCGATCTGTTACGGGCCGACATCGCTGATGCCTCTGCTTCCCTCGATTCTTCGATCGAAGGCCTGTTAGGAACCACGCTGCTGGCGCCGTTCGACGGATTCGTCTCCGCCGTGAATGTCGCCCCCGGCGACATCTTCAGGGCCAACACGAACCAGTTCGCGATCGAGATCATCGATCCGAGCGAGGCGGAAGTCGATGGGATCGTCGACGAGATCGACGTGCTCTTCGTTTCCGTCGGTGCAAGTGCGACGGTGACCATGGATGCGTTGCCCGGAGTTCCCCTCACGGGTTCTGTCTCGTCGATCGACTCGGTGCCGAGTTCGCAGCAAGGTGTGGTCTCCTACCCGATCAGGATCCGGATAGACCTTCCGCCTGACCTGCAACTTCGGTCGGGGCTGAGCGCCACAGCGAATATCGTGATCCGCGAAGATCCCGGCGTCCTGTTAATTCCGACGCAGACATTGCGAGGGAGCTTCAACGCACCCTTCGTTCTCGTCAGCACGGGAGCCGGGCTCGAGGAGAGGTCCATCCAGCTCGGGAATAGCGATGATTTTTGGGTCGCTGTCACCGATGGTTTGAGTGAGGGAGAACAGGTCGTGATGGAAATGGTCCAACTAGCGATGAGCAATAACCCTTTTGAAGTGTTTCGGCAGGCAGGGGGCTTTGGTGGCGGCGGGTTCGGAAGCGGTCGCGGAGGCTTTGGTGGTGGGGGAGGCGCTGGTCGACCCGGCGGCGGATAGAGTCGAGCCGATTTTCCATGATGATCGAACTCGAATCCGTCACGAAGGTCTACCGCATGGGCGCCGTCGAGGTCCATGCACTGGCGGGCGTTTCGTTGGCCATCGACCAAGGAGAAATCGTTGCGGTTATGGGCGCCTCCGGCTCCGGGAAATCGACGCTCATGAACCTCATCGGCTGTCTGGACGTGCCGACATCGGGGGTCTATCGGCTCGACGGTGATGAAGTCGGCCAGATGAACGACAACCACCTCGCCGAGATTCGCAATCGAAAGATTGGATTCGTCTTCCAGACGTACAACCTTTTGTCCAGGATGAACGCGGTCCAGAACGTGGCCTTGCCGCTGCTTTATGGTGGTGGTCGGGATGCGGAGAGACGGTCAGTCGCGGCGCTTGGGCGCGTAGGGCTGGCGGACCGAGCGGACCACAAACCCACCGAGTTGTCCGGTGGGCAGCAACAACGCGTCGGGATCGCTCGAGCCCTCGTAAAGAACCCCGCGATCCTGCTTGCGGATGAACCGACGGGGAACTTGGACTCGCGGTCGAGCATCGAGATCATAGCGATCCTCCAGCGGCTCAATCGAGAAGAAGGTCTCACGGTCGTCATAGTCACCCACGAGCCTGACATTGCGAGATACACCAGCCGAGTGGTCACGATGCGGGACGGGTTGATCGTCGGCGACACACCAGTTGTCGATCCGGCCGATGCCGTTGCTGCGACCGTCGAAACCCCAGGCTCCGCATGACACCCTTAGCCATTTTCGCCACCGCAGCGTCTTCGATTGGTATGAACAAACTACGAGCGAGTTTGACGTTACTGGGGATCGTGATTGGCGTCGCCGCGGTGATTTCTCTCATGGCGATCGGCAGGGGAGCGCAGGCCGCCGTCACCTCGAGAATCGAGTCGCTTGGCGCGAACCTTCTCTTCGTCCGCCCCGGGGCATCGACGGGGTTCGCCGGCTTGGTTGGCCTCCAAGGGAGCGCTTCTACGCTCACTTTCGAGGATGCGTATGCGTTGGTGGATTCCGGTATGGCTCCTTCGGTCGAGGCGGTCGCGCCGGAGTTGTCCTCACAAGGCCGGATCGTCGCGGGACGGGAGAACACATCGACCCAGGTAGTTGGAGTGACTCCCGAATACGAAGCGGTCCGCAATGCACCGATCGCCACAGGGCAGTTCATCTCACCTGCCCACCTGGAAAGCCGATCCGAAGTCGCCGTTCTCGGTGCAACGACCGCCGAGACACTGTTCGGCTTGAGGGATCCGATGGGACAGGCGATCCGGATCAATGGTCGCCAGTTCACGGTAATCGGAGTCCTGGAGAGCCTTGGGGGCACCGCCCTCGGAAATCGGGACGACAGGGTGCTCGTTCCTCTCACCACCGCCTACTACCGACTGTCCGCCCAGCGCACGGCTCAAGGAGAAATCACTGTCCAAAACGTCAACGTTCAGGTGAAGGAAGCGGCCGATCTGGACTCGGCCATCCAGGAAATCGCGACGATCCTCAGATTGCGACATCGGCTCGCCGAGGATGACGATTTCACGATCACCAGCCAAGAGGAAACGATAGAAACGCTCGAGGCGACAAACGAGACGTTCGTGGTTTTCCTCGGCGCCATCGCCAGCATTTCCCTCCTGGTGGGAGGAATCGGAATCATGAACATCATGCTCGTGTCCGTTACCGAACGGACACGAGAGATCGGTATTCGAAAAGCCGAAGGAGCGAAGCGGCGTGACATCCTGTTCCAGTTCGTGACAGAGGCGACCCTACTCAGCCTCGGTGGGGGGATTCTGGGGGTAGCACTGGGCATTGCTTTGTCGAACGTTCTCGATGGAAAGACCCTCCTCGGCCAAAGTTTCACGACGGTTTTCAACGGCGATGTAGCTGTGCTTGCGCTCGCGGTTTCGGCTGCGATCGGGCTCTTCTTTGGCATCTATCCAGCCATTCGCGCGGCCCGACTCCATCCGATCGAAGCGCTGCGCTATGAGTGAACCTGGCCGACGGAGCACGAGGTAACGGAGAGGAAATGACCGCAAAATCATTCATCGGCATACTGATAGCAGCTGTCACTTTGGGCGGCGGGTTGGGAGTCAGTTTCGCCGGCGGCATTGCCGTGGGGAAGATCCAGGCGGACGCTTCCACGATTCCGCCGACTGCTGAGCTCGTAGCTCCCACGAACTCGGACCAAACGGTCGATGATTCTGCCGGTTCCGTGGCGGATCAACTCCAAAACCTCAGGGAACGGACCAGCCGGGGAGAGCAGCCATCGGCAGAGGAACTCCAGCTGCTTCGTGAACAATTTCAACGGCAAACCGGAGGAGATTTAAGAGGCCAGGGTGGCGGATTTGCCGGCGCTGGCGGTGGCGGACTGACCGGCACGATCGAAGGATTGGAAGGAAACGTCATTACGGTGAATACCGGCCAAGGCCCACTCCAGGCAGTGATCGATGACGAAACCGTGATTCAAAGGCTCGCCCTTATAGGACCTGATGACTTGTTAGAAGGCCTTCAGGTAACGGTGGTCGGCGCACGAAACGACGCCGGAGAGTTGGAAGCGACATCGATCTTCATGGTCCCGGAGGGTGGACTGGCTGGCCTGTTCGCCGGTGGGGGTGGAGGCTTTGGGGGCGGACGGGGGTTCGGCGCTGGAGGATTTGGTGGTGGAACCGGGGGCGCCGGGAGTTAATCGCGAACGAGGAACCTTGCGAATGAAAAGAACGCGGCCAGATGACCGCGTTCTTTTGGCCCTCAGAGTCAGTTCTTGGCTACCTGGGTAGTCCCAAACCCCGCTGGGCGATGATGTTCCGCTGGATCTCGTCCGTGCCGCCGGCGACCGCCATGACGCCGCTCATGTACGCCTGAGCGGGGAGGAAGTTCCGCATCGGAAGCTTGAAGTGCTCGTCGTCGGGCCGGAGGTTCCCGTATTCTTCCATGAGCCGGGCTAACGTGCGTCGCACGCCCATGAACAGAATGTCGCCCCAGAGTTTCGTCATGGAGGCTTCCTTCTGGGGGATCATTCCCTGGCTCTGCATCCACGCGACGCGGTATGAGAGCATTCGGGCCGCTTCGAGCTGGACGCGCCACTCCGCCAGTTGATTCTGCGCGATGACGCTATCGAGGGGTCCGTTGCCCGTCCGACGCTTCCGGTCCTTCGCCCATTCGATGAACTGCTCCAGCACTTTCTGCAAGCCGGCTGGGCCCGCGATGTTCGAGCGTTCGAAAGAAAGGGTCGTCATGGCTGCATAGAATCCGCGGTTCTCTTCCCCGATCACGTTTCGCACCGGGACTCGCACGTTGTCGAGGAACAATTCGTCCCATCGGTGTCGCCCCAGACCGTCCTTGATGGCGCGGACCGTAGCTCCAGGGATCGTGGGTTCGCCGTACCCCTCATCGCGGAGCCGAAGTAGCAGATAGGTGATCCCGCGATGCTTCGGAGCGTCTGGGTCGGTCCTGACAAGGATGTGCATCCATTCCGTGCGGTACTGGCTCCAGATCTTCTGGCCGTTCAACACGTAATCATCGCCGTCTCGCACGGCTCGGAGCTCGAGGCCTGCCAGATCGGAACCCGCGTTCGGTTC
>JASLZO010000096.1 GCA_030754805.1 Dehalococcoidia bacterium | reverse complement strand
CGGCCCCATTCAGGTGGCTCCAATGAATTCAATCCGCAACTACCCACATTGGTTATCGAGAGCAGGGATGGTTTCCGATCGTCAGTGCGAATGAGTGCGAATCAGCAGAAGGGATGAGTAGCAGCTCCGACGTCTTGAGAACCAAATTCGTTACACGCCGCTGAGCTCAATCATCGTTGCCGACGCTTTTCCGCACTCGATCGTCAGTATCGCCACCGTCCCCAGTCGTTTCCGAAGGTCATGGATCGTCGGGCTACCGGAGTTCACCAGCAACATCTCCTGATAGAGGTCGACACGCGGGATGTGGGTATCCCCGCACACCACCACGTCTATCGCCTGTTCGCCGAAGGTCTCTTTAACGACTCGGTCGAAATGCTCGGTCCGGACCTCGTGAGGAAACGGGATCGCATGCACCATCCCAACGCGCACTCCCTCTAGGTCGAGCGTCTGAACGCCTTTCACTCGAGGATCGTTTGCCGGGAACGGCGGGTGGTCGGACCGACCATCGCCGTTGCCACGAACCGCGACGATAGGCACGCTCAGGCCTTGCTCGAGCCAGTCCAGAACGTCGATCACGTACATGTCACCGCCATGCAGCACGAGATCGACATCGTGGAAAACGTCGAAGATCTCCTTTGGCAACCCCGGCCGTGTCTCGGGGATGTGCGTATCGGATATCAGCCCAACGCGCACGGAGTCCTCCTAACGGGGTAGACCGAGTCCCCGCTGAGCAATGATTCCCTTCTGGATCTCCGTGGTCCCACCGGCGACGCTCATCGTCCCGACCATGAATGCTTGCGCGTTCAGATACCCGCCCTCGGGGAGCGGGATGTCGTTCCCGGGGAGGAGGTTGCCATACTCGCCCAGGGCGGAATACAGGGTGTGATAGACCGCCTTCGCCGTCTCGTCCCCGAGGAATTTCGTCATCGAGGACTCGCGCTGGGGCACCATCCCCTGTGACTGCATCCACGCGACGCGATACGCCAGCATCCGGAGCGTCTCCACCTGGATTCTCAGCTCAGCGAGTCGGTTTTTGAACGTCATCGATCCCAGTGGGCCAGCGCTTGGGCCATGCCGTCGGGCGTTCGTCCGGTTGAATTCGATGTAGTCCTCGAGCAGCTTCGTGAGCCGCGCCGGCCGCTGGATGCCGGATCGCTCGAAGCTCAACGTCGTCATCGCCGCGTACCAGCCCCGATTTTCCTCGCCAATGATGTAGCGAGACGGCACTCGAACGTTCTCCATGAACAGTTCGTCCCATCGGTGTCGGCCTACGGCGCTATTGATTCCTCGCACCGTCACACCCGGGATGTAGTCGCCACTCTCGTCCTTCAGTGGCATCAACAGGTAGGTAATGCCCCGATGCTTCGGGGCATCGGGGTCGGTGCGCACGAGGATGTGGATCCAGTCGTTCCGGTAGGTGCCCCAGATCTTCTGGCCGTTGATGATGTAATCATCGCCGTCACGCTCCGCCCGTGTCTTGAGCCCTGCTAGGTCAGATCCCGCGTCCGGCTCGGAAAACCCCTGGGAGAACTCGATGTCGGCGTTCGCGATCTTCGGGAGAAACTCTTTCCGCATCCACTCCGCGCCCTCCACCATCAGGACCGGCGCCACCAGTCCCCCACCTAGGTCCGATGGAGAACCTGCATAGGCCATCGCCTCACGGTAAGCGAGTTGCGTCGTGATACCGATCGCCTTCCCGCCGTGCTCCTCGGGCCAATGCATCGTGTACCAGCCTCGCGCCACGATCTTCTTCCGGTAGGCCTTCAGGTGCTCGTCCAGTTCCTCGTCCGCATGGTGCCAGTTCGGGAGCGGCGCCATCGACCCCACCACATCCCAGTGCCCGGGCTCCCATTCTCGGCGCACGAACGCTTCGGCCTCATCTCGAAGAGCTTGGTCTGAAGGCGTGAACTGAAAATCCATGGGCGAATTCCTAGATCGAGGGGGTTCGCAAATTGTAGGCCCGGGTCCTCGGGTCAGCAGCGGCAGGCCGCGCGTTAGATCAGGCGATCCTGCGACGTGGCGTCCGACTTGCCTTTCCGATTGCCGGAACGAACGAAATGTTTGCTTAAGAACAGGTCCTGCCCCTGGTAGGAGGACGCAGCCTGTTCCTCTCCGTAGAGGACGTCGGGTGTATCGAGCATCCGGGAGAACTCCAATCGAGCGATGTCCTGGCCGTGTTCGATCATGAACGGCACGTCGTGTGCCCGGACCTCCATCACCGCCCGGCTGCCGACGTTTTCGGTCACTGGACTATAGCCGAACCCGGGGTCGAAGAACCCGGCGTAGTGGGTACGAAGCTCTCCGCTCGTCGGGTCGTACGCCGTCATCTCCGCCGCATAGTTCGGTGGCACCCGGACCGTTTCACGCGACACCAGCAGGTAGAAGGTCTCAGGTTCGAGAATCAACCGTCCTTGCCGATCGGGAGACACCGGTTCCCAAAAATCCTCCGGTTCGTAAATTTCCTTCTTGCTCAGGTCCAGAAGGCCGCTGTTGGCCCTCGCCCGGTATCCAACATTCCGTCCCTTCAGATCCAGGTCGACGGTCAAGAACACGGTGCTCATTTCGGGGAGCCACGCAGTCGCGGCGCCATCCCTAAACAGGGTGGGTTCCGGGCTATCGTCCCCGGTCCCAGTCCCCGTGCTCGCATCGCCCTTAATCAATCGCACTTGGTTCAGCGAGGTCCCCTCTCTGATGCTCACCGTGAACGAGAGCGGGACGATTTCCAGATACAATCCACCTTCGTATCCCTCGCTGATCTCGTCGAACCTGATGCCTTCGTCCGTGATTACCCGTGTGAAGACGTCCATCCGACCGGTCGAGCTGCGCGGGTTCGCCTTCGCTCGGAACCCTTTCGGCAGATGGAGTTGCTCCATCAACGGGATCAGGTACGGCCGGTTCCGTTCGAGGATTGCCTCTTTGCGGAGGTCAATCTCGCCCATCGAGATGTCGGCCAGCCGGTTCTCCACTGGCTCGCTCCCGGGCAGAAAGCTGGTACGCAGTCTCCAGCCGTGGTCCGAAAGTCGGAGATCCAGACTTGCCGGCTGGTAGCTCGAATCAGGGATGGGCGTCGGTGCGACGATCGCCCCGTCCGTGACCGCAGCTTTCAGGAGTTGGTGCGGCAGGATACCGTGGGCCGAGGTCGGGATATCGGCCAGTGAACGTCCGTCCTCACGTCGCGCGATCAGAGCATCTTCCATGCTCCAGATTAGCCCGCCGCTAATGCTTGTAACAGGGGACTCCGGAGCCCTTGGTCGGTCGCGCACAGACGCGCTCCATCGAAGTGAGTGGCAAGGCCGGAGTCAGTCCGCATCAAAGAACCCTTCCCTGACGTACCAAAGGACGACCTCCGCCACCTCTCCCGGCTTCTGCACCGGCACGTCGTGGATCGCATCTTCCATCCAATGAACCGTTGACCGCTCCAGGAGACCCTTCGCCTTCTCCATGCCTCGCTCTTTCTCTGCACGCCAGCCGGCAGACGAATGATCGTCCCCTTCCTGGCGGGCCGGCATCCACAGCACCGGTGTCTTGATTGCGGGATACAGTTCCGAGACACGCTGTTCCCATAACGCCCTAACGATCTTCAGGTGCCTCTCGCGTGTCAATCTTGGCATCACGATTCCCTCGTCCGACACGAAGAAGTTCCCTTCGAGAAAGTGAATCCGCTGGTCACCCCAGGACTCGGACGGCCCCCAGTTCCGAGACCGTTCGACCATCTGTTCCCATGTCATCCGAAACTTCGAGAAATCAGGGGGCGCAAGCTCTTCGAGCGTGCTCTCCAACGTCGATCCTTTCCGGGCCGAGGGTTCGATGAAGCCGCCGTCGATGCTGACAACACCACCCACCAACTCCGGATGGTCGGCCGCAACCTGGAGCGCGACGTTCCCACCCCAGGAATGTCCGATCAACAGGGGACGCTCGAGGCCCAGTTTGCCGATGAACGCAGCCACGTCGCCGGCCACGCTCGGAAAGTCATAGCCGTCATCAGGTTTCGCACTGAGACCGTGCCCTCGTTCGTCCAGGGCCACCAAACGGAGATCGTCTGTCAGATGAGGCACCGCCAGATCCCAGAACCGGGCATTGGAAGCGAGACCATGCAGAAGGACCGCGGATCGGCCGGTCCCGGACCCGAGGTTCCAATCCCAATACCGGAATTCGAGCCCTGCAAGATCGACGGTTAGGCTGCGAGCGGCGGCGCTTGTCATCGCTTCTCCGATTCCTGTCGGGATTGCGGAATCGTACGCAGCGGTTTCCAGTCGGTCAACGAATCGCAGGGCCCAAGAACATCGTTCGTGGAAGCAGTGCAGGAGTAGCATGGCAACAGAAACTCAATACAGAGGAGTTACGGCCATGACCAAGATTCTGATGCCCGTTGACGGGTCGGATCACGACGCGAAAACCGCCGCATTCCTCGGAGAGATGTTTGGCTCCAAAGCCGACGTCACCGTCGAGGTGTTGCACGTCGCCCACCGGGGCTTCCCGACCACTCCTGCCATGGAAGTGGGATTCATCCCGGTGATCCCGTCGACTTCGGCGATCGAACAATGGGAGAAGGGCATCCGTGAAGAAGCAGAAAACATCGTTGAGTCAGCCAAACGCACCGTCGAAGCTGCAGGAATGAACGCCTCGTACAGGATCGCCTGGGGCGGTGCGCCGGAAGTCATCGAGCAGGTCGCGGAGGAAGACGGTGTCGACCTGATTGCGATCGGAAGCCGCGGTGCCGGCCAGATTACCGGACTGTTCCTTGGTAGCGTCAGCGATCGCGTACTTCATCGAGCCAAGGTGCCCGTCTTGGTCGTCCGCTAGAATCCATCCCGCCGCGGATGACTTTGCCAAGACCGTTGTCAATTCTGCCGTATCACCACAATATCTGGACTAATTAAGCAGGCCTTATCGATATATAGTGGGCGGGATGGAGATATTCCTTCTCTTCCTCATGGTCATCGTGATCGCCGGAGGGGTGGCGGCGGCGGTCGGCGCGAACCGTGCTGGCGGAATTCAGCAGTTGCTCGCCGGGGCCGGGATCCAGATAGGGCGGCCGAACCACGGGTCGTCCCCAAGACGCTCGCAAGACATCGACGACCGTGATCGCGACCCCGATGAACTCGCAATGCTCCGGAGCTTCGACCGGCAAATCGTGTCCGC
>JASLZO010000095.1 GCA_030754805.1 Dehalococcoidia bacterium | reverse complement strand
GCGCCCGGCGAACGAACCGACTCCGGCTTCGAAGCCGACACCTATCGGACTGCCATCTTCCGCGAGTGAGGATCGGGAATGGGCGCCCCAAGATATGACGCTGCCTGAACGCAGCCGGATCTCCGTTTCGTTCGAACCCGATGAGTACGTTGGGCAGGCGCTAGTTGTTGGAGGCGCCGGATCGGTCGCCGGGGGCCAGGAGGTGATCGTATTCGACCAGCAGCTGGGGTCGATGGCACGAACGCGCGCGGACCGCAATGGTAGGTTCGAGACGACGATCGATGCGATGAGCGGGAGCCACGTGTTCGTTGGTGCCGGTCGCGGACCGAGAGGTTCGGGGGTCCTCATTCCGACCGAGCCGTCGCCACGAGTCGATGGGATGACGACGATCGGAGCCGGACGGATGGAAGACGGGCTCAACGGAGCGCCTTGGGTGCTGGTGACGACGCTGGTACCCGGGGAGTTGAAGAAGGGCGAACCGGTGCCGTTCGAGGGAAGGATCGTGCTTCCGTATGCCCCATGGGAGGCACCGTCTGATGGCGTCGTGGAGATGCTCGGACTGATGCTGACCGATTCCGAGGGCCGTCAGGTGGGATACGGTGCGGAACTCGTTTCCTCGTTCCTGACGCCGACGGGCCTTCCGATCGAGCGGTCCATCCTGACGCAGGTGGAAACACGCAGGGTGAGCAAACCGCTGGAAATCACATGGGACCTGGTGGACGGACTCTGGACCGCGAATATCGCTGGGCATGTGATGGTCCCGGCGTCCTGGAGCGACGGCCTGTACCGGCTGACGGCGGAGATCCAACTGGACGCCGAGTTCCATGTCGGTGGTGAATTCGCGGAAGTCGGGCTCTGCTGCGAGGCTCCGATCGGGAATTTCGAGGTGGGAGAAGTACGCCCGGCACGGCTGGCGACGACGCTGTTTGCGGACGTCCTCGACGAGGGGAGCCGCGGGGGGATCCGGCCGGTGGAGCAAGAGACCTGGTTCGATGTGAGCGCCCGGATCGTTGCCCGACATGACCCTGTGATCCCGAGGACAGATTCCGGCGGCCGTCCGTGGAGTTACAATCTGGAGCCCTATCTGCCGATGTTCGGCGCGGTGGACCGACACCCGTCGGCGATCCCTCCGGCGCTGCTGGATTTTTCGACGTCTCGACTGACGGTTACGGTGCAGCGAACGGATGGCACCATCGATCAGCTTGGCCCTGCTCCGTTGTCACACCTCGCCTACCGGGTCCCACAGCCCCCGGGTTGCTATTCAGGGGAGGAGATCGCCAGCGGCGGACATCCATCGGGGTTGATCCAGGGCGGGAGCCCGGAAGACGCTTTCTCGTACCGATTCCCGGCAGACGGGGACTATGTGATAATCCTGAACGGCGCGGTTTCCGATTTCGATGGACGCGTATACGACATGTCTGGGGAATACCCGGTGACGGTGGGGAGGCAGCTGAAGTTGGGCCTCGGCTTCTTGCCCGGGATGCCGGTGGGGATCGGGGATGAATTGCCGTTGATGGTGCAGGTGTGGCCGACGATCCCGGCGGAGATCGAGTTCTCGGTCCTCCATACGCAGGCGGACGGAACCACCGAGCGGCGTAGCTTTAAGGGAGTGGCGACCAACAGTGGACGTTGGGACGGAGGGGGCGAACGTCTGGCCTTCGACGAGGCCGGCGAGTTCCGGATCGACGTCGAGGCGCGCTACCGTGGACCGGATGGCGCCCTGTCGGTCGGACGGATTCGGACTGGGAGCGTGGTGGCGTCAGCCGAGCCGGAGATCAGCGCTCGGGGACGGCGTGGGATCGGGACTCAACGGCAGTGGTTCTTCCGGCCCGATTTCGACCCTCCGATCGACCTGTACGGGACGGACTCCGGCTATAACGTGGTGGGAGAAGGCCTGATGTGGCCGCCGTTCTCGACCGGCGATATCCAATGGGGCGTGACGGAGGACCGGAACGACAACGCGATCGCGTTCCGCGGGGCCGTGCAGGTGCTGGATACGGGATCACGATTGGCGAGCGAGGCTGCGGTCCAGGCCCGGGCCTTTGGCGTGTCGCTTTCCGACGGACTGTCGGTCGATGACCAGATCCTGATCGGCCAGATGCCGCTGGTGACGTACGCGGACGCGGAGTCAGGAACGCTTGGGATGCAACCAGACGACATCCGGCTCTGGGCCTATTTCTACGGGTCTGCACAACGGCCGGACGTACGGGTCCGGGAACTGGTCCAGGGGTCAGAGGTTAAGGACACGTACTGGTTGTTCGATGATCCCTACTATCTGCAGTCCGGTGTCGGGGCGGAGGGAGACCTGCCTACTGACTACAAGTTCCTGTATGGCGGGGCGGTGATCCACGACCGAGACGCAGGTGAAGCGACGTACGCAGCGTACGGGTCGCTGTGGGTCCTGACTCCAGACGACGATGTTCTGGGTGCGCGGGTGCTCCCTCCGTTCCGAGGGGCCGCCGGGGGACCGAACGGCGGCCCACTGTTCAGCGTCCACGGTGAAGAGGTCGACCTGTTCATGGTCCCCTTGGGTGTGCGCCCAGGCACGGTGGTGGAGGTTGGCGAGACTTTCCAGATGGCTGGGCCATTGGCCCCGACCCTCCCGAGCCGGTTGAGTTACACGGTGCAATCGCCATCCGGAATCGAACGGAGCTTCGCGGGCCGTGCCAATTCTGTTGGTTATTTCTATCGCGCGGAGGATGACTTCGCGATCGATGAAGCAGGGGTGTGGACGGTGAATGTGGCGATCGTGCATGAAGGCGAGACGAGCGCTGGTACGGTCGAGGAACCGTTCCCGACGGGGGGGATTCTCTCGCCGAACGGGACGTCCTACACGTTCGTCGCCGTGGACGGGGAGACGGGCATGTTGCCGGTCGCGTCGGACCTGCAGGCGATTCCTGCCTCCGCGTGGCTCTGCCACAATGTGAAGGAGGCGAGTTTCGAAGTGTCGCTTCCCGAGCGGGCCGAGGCTGTGACCGCGACGGTGACCGTTACGATGCCTGGGACCGTGTTGGTTGAGCAGGAGGTACCCGTCGTGGACGGGCGCATCCGGTGGGACCTCGATGCGCGGGCGCTGAACCGGTTGGCGGAGAGCTTCGACGTGGACCGCGGGATCGGGGACACGATCACCGTGACTTTCCACGTCAAGGGCGAGCTGGACGGCGTACCCGCGCAGTGGGTCGGGCGGCTTGTCACGTTCGGCACCCGAGCCCTGCCACAGTCCGTGCTTCCCTAGGAGCTTTCTGATTCCGGAGGGCTCGTCATCGGGCTCGCGTTGAGCCGTGAATGCTCTCCGAAGGAGAGAGCCCCTCGATTACGGCCACGGCTCGCTCTGACGGTACGAGCAACCGTACCTGATGGACTAACGTAGACCGCGACCTCGACCCCAAAGGGGTGGTCCTTCTATTGTGAGGGCTGGCCCTTTTTTTGTTTGAAAGCAGCCGGCAAGTCGAAGCGTTTCCGGTCGCTATTCGCCGGATCTCGTCCCTAAATGACAGGTCGATGGGAGAAGACCAACAGATCATGTGACAGACCATAACCGGTCGCTCCCCGCACTCCCTCGGGTTACGAGGGTTGACATCGTGGCGAGTCTTCGGGGATAGTTCCCCATTCGTGTAGTTGGGTGGAGAAGATGGAAGGGGAGGCTTCGCATATGAAGCAACGCTTGCTGAAAATGACCTTTGGTCTGGCGGTAGGCGCCGTCGTCGTCTTGGCGGCATGCGCTCCGGCGGACGAGGAAGATACGACCGACTCGAGCACTACGACAACCGCTCCGGCGCCCGCGGCAGAGACTGATACGACGACTTCAGCGTCGACCGATACGTCGACCGATACCAGTTCGACATCGACGGAAAGCTCGTCCTCCACGACAGAGACGATGGAGCCGGAGATAGCGACCTCGGTGAGCGGGAAGCCGCTGGACCCTAACGCGGTATTCGGTGGCGTTCTGACCACCGCGTACACGAGAGAGGGCCCGACGTTCAGCACATGGGAAGAGGCTGGTGGCGTTGCACCGTTTGCCGTGCACCCGTCTCACAACATGCTGGTCCAGCCCCGAACTTGGGGGACGATGGAGGACTACGCAAACCTGGTGTTCTTCGAGCTCCATCCGGACCTCGCTGAGTCCTGGGAAGTGTCCGAAGACGGCCTGCAATGGGTCTTCAAGATCCGTGACGGCGTGACCTGGACCGACGGCACGCCATTCACGTGTGCCGACGCGAAGTGGTCGTTCGACACGATCCGGACGGGTGATGGCCTGAACCGGAGCCCGCGGGCGCTGGCGTTCAACACGGTGAAGGCGGACCTGGATGAAGGGTTCGTCTGCGCAGACGACCGGACGCTGGTCGCGAACCACGACCGGCCGAAGTCCGCGTTCCTCGAAGTCGTGGCGATGCCGTACCACGTGATGCGGCCGGCGCACGTCTACGACGGCAACACCGATGCGATGCGCGAAGAGGCGCCGTCCGTCGGGACCGGCCCGTTCGTGCTGGCGCAGTGGCTGCCGGGTGAGAGCTACACGTGGGAACGGAACGACGAGTACTGGGACGCACCGCACCCGTACCTCGACGGGATCAAGGGGACGTTAGGAACGAACTCGTCGAACGACGCGGCGTTCCGGGCCGGCCGACTTGACGTCCATCCGGGCGTGAACGGTGGCCGTGCCGACACCCTTCTCCGTGAGTGTGACCAGTGCGTGTTCTTTAGTCGCACGTTCGACTCTGGCTTCCAGGCGCTGATGACGCATCATCAGCGGACGCCATGGAACACGCCTGAGATCAAGGACGCGATCTCGTACGCGATGGACCGAGGACGCATCGGTCAGATCGCGGCGGACGGCTGGATGGAACCCCCGACGGCGGGTCCGTTCTATCCGGGCGGCGCGTTCGACATCCCGGACGACATCATGGCGAGCATCCCGGGCTACGACTTCAGCGACCCTGAGGGGAACAAAGACAAGGCACGTGCGCTGCTAGCCGGCGCTGGCTACGAGCCGGGTGAGCTGACGCTCCCGTTGACCGTCTGGAACGTCTCCTCGATCGCCGCGAACGCGGTGGTCGTCCAGGAGGAGCTGGAGTCGGTTGGGTTCGTTGTCGAGCAGGATCTGCTCGAGACCGCCCGTGCGTACCAGGCCTGGAGCGATGGTGACTTCGA
>JASLZO010000094.1 GCA_030754805.1 Dehalococcoidia bacterium | reverse complement strand
GTCGCGAACTGGTTCGTTCGCAGGCGCAGCACCGCGCTGGGAATCGCCGCCACGGGCTGGGGCCCTGGCGGAATCGTCTGGCCGTTGATCATCGTGACGACCGTGAATCTTTGGGGATGGAGATGGTCGGCGGTCGTGGCGGGCGTGCTGATCTGGGTGGTTGGTATGCCCCTAGCGCTGCTCCTTCGCCACCAGCCGGAGCGTTACGGGCTACTACCTGACGGGGACATACGCGATGGATCCCCGGCCGCACCATCGGCGCCTGCCCAGACAACGTCCGAGCCAGAATTCGGGTTGCGTGAGGCACTACGAACGCCGGCTTTTTGGCTCCTCACGGTAACGCTCAGCCTAGGGTTCATGGTTACTCCCGCGATAGGCTTGCACCAAATCCCCTTTCTGATCGAGTCCGGACACGAACCGGCCACCGCCGCAGCGGTCCTGGGCACGATGACGCTCCTAAGCATCCCGGGCCGGTTGGTGTTTGGGTGGCTCGGGGACCGGTACGACATGCGCCTGTTGGTCATCATGTCGCTCCTGCTTCAGACGGTTGGGCTTCTCGTGTTGGTCCAGGCCACGGCGATGTGGCATTTCATCCTGTACTCAGTCATCTTCGGGACAGGGTTCGGCGGATTGCGGCCATTGAGCGCCGCGTTACCTGCCTCGTACTTCGGCCGGACCGCGTACGCATCGATCCGTGGGACAGCGAACTCGGTCCAGTACGGCCTGACGATGTCCGCGCCCGTGCTGACAGGCGTGATCGCTGACGCGACCGGCTCCTACGCCACGGCGTTCGGCGTGTTAGCGGCGCTGAATTCCGTGGGGATGATTACCGCCCTAGCGTTGCGGCCCCCAAAGACGAGATCGGCTGTTTCGACGCTCCGAGGCGATCAACCAATTGAATGAACGGCGCGTCCACCCACGACCGTACGTAGCACTCGGGTGGCGCGGACCTCGTCCGGTGCCGCCGAGAGCGGGTCGCGGTCCAGACAAATGAAGTCGGCGAGTTTGCCCGGTTCGAGGGACCCGACCACGTTCCCTGCACCGAGGATCTTGGCCGAACCGGTCGTGTACATCCGCAACGCTTCCGCGGCTGTAATCCTATGTTCGGGCCCGAGAACCCCGGCGACATCAGTTTCCCGCGTCATGAAACCGAAGATGTTCAACCAGGGATCGAAGTCCGTGACAGGTGTGTCCGTCCCCGCGCCCACGGCGACACCGGAGTCGACCCACTCCCGGGTCGGGGTACAGTTGGCAGCTCTCTCCTCTCCCCAGTAGGTGCGCATGTTCCCACCAAGGCTGTAAACCAAGGCGTGCTGGAGAGTGACCCCGAGACCAAGGCGCCTGGTTCGCTCGATCCCCCCCGGCGGCGGCACGAATGCGTGCTCGAGGACGTGACCCCGCCTGACGACCTGTTCCGTAGGGCCTGCTCCTTCGAACGCTATCAGCGCCATGTCCATCGCGGCGTCGCCGACGACGTGGATGCCGATCCGCCAGCCGAAAGTGTGTGCCCTCTGAACGAATTTATTGAGGCTCTCCTGGCTCGTCAGCGGAAACCCGTGTTGTTGAGGGTCGTTCGCGTAGCCTTCTTTAAAGTACCCTCCCTCGACGCCGCCATCCAAAGTGATCTTCAGACCCCAGACCTCCGGCCATCCATCGTTCTGAACACCCGGAGCTGGTCCGAGTTGCTCCAACCATTCGGTTCGCTCATCGTCCGTCTGCCCGAGATCGACGCGCCACATGAGGCTCGTACGAATCGGATGATCGCGGTCCACCGCGGTCTGGTAGGCCTTCACGCCTGCTACGTCGAGCCCCGGCTCTCGGACCGAGGTGATGCCGGACCGACTGAACGCCGTCCCCGCTTCCTGGAGCGCTGCCTGCCGGTCTTCCTCCGTCGCCTGGGGCAACAAGCGGGTCAGTCTCCGAAATGCGGGGGCCTCGAGCAGCATTCCCGTCAACTTTCTCTCGCCGTCGCGGACGAACTGGCCACCCTCGGGGTCAGTATCACTTGCGGTGATTCCTGCTAGCTCCAACCCGATGTGGTTCGTGACGACCACGTGCCCACCTCTGGGCAAATAGACGGGGTGACGCGGAGCCGCACGGTCGAGTTCCTCGACGGTTGGGAGACGGCCTTCTCGAAGCCGGGTCTCGTGCCAGCGAGAAGAGCATTGGATCCAGTCCCCGTCCGGGGTCGCCCGAACCCGTTCAGCGATCGCCTGAACAATGTCGTCTATCGACCTCGCGTCGGCGAGGGAAACGCGCGACCATCCGAGCCCCGTCTGCAACAAGTGTGCGTGGGAATCGATGAGGCCAGGCATGACGACGGCGCCCGCAAGGTCGACCATTTCGGCCCCCGTGGGTGACGCCCGGCGGATCTCATCCTCCCCACCCAACGCCCTTATACGGCCATCTTCGGTCCAGATTGCCCTGGACTTAGTATCGAGGGTCGGGGCCACGTCACCGACCATGGTGATGATCCCGCCTGCATTCCGGAAGATCCGGCTCCGTCGAGTCACCATTTGGTCGTTCTGAAGCCCATTCGCCCCTTAGACGCGAGTCGGCTCGCGCGGAGGCGAAACGGAAACCGTTGGCGTCTCGGTAGTCCCCAGAAAACGGACTTCTCGGCTGCGGCCAACAAGCATCGCGAACACGATGATGACGCCTCCGCCAGCCGCCGTGACAGCCCGCGCCCCGAGTCCCCCGGTCGCCGCACCCATTCCCAGCCCGCCGATCGGCTGCAGGAGGGAGTGCGTCAGCCCCCAGACCCCCATGACCCGCCCACGCAACTCGTCCGGTACCTGTGCATGAAGGGCGCTCTGCGCAACCACCATAAACACTTGGTTCGCGATCGATGCCAACAGTTCGAACGCTACCGCCACCGCGTAGATGGGAGCGAACGCAAAGGCCATGAGGAGCGTTCCGAAGCTCCCGCCGCCCCCAATGACAAGCCATCCGCGGTGTCGGACGCTCGCAAGGGACCCGCCCACGATGGCGCCTATGAGCCCTCCCAAGCCGGTCGCGGAAAACAGGAGCGCAAGGGCGGAGCCGGTCGCTTCGCCGGTCAACTTCTCGGCGAACACTGGCAGGATCGTGACGTGTGCCATCCCGAACGCCGCATGCACGAAGCTCATCGCGATGAATAGCCGGAACAGATGCGTCGTCCGGATGAATGACATCCCGTCTTTCAAGTCTTGGAAGGCACTGCCTCCAGACGCCCGCTGGATGCCCTCAGGAACTCGAACGCGGTACATCATGTAAGTGAATATCAGGTAAGTGAATCCCGCAACGTAGATGGCGATACCGGCTCCAAATCTTGGGGTCCCGATGAAGTCGATCATGAGGCCCGCGATGATCGGTCCATAGATCCGTGTCCCCGGATGGATCGTCGAGTTCATCCCAACAGCCCGTGTCAGGTCCCGTCGGTCGATGAGGTGGGGGAAGATCGCCGATCGAGAAGGCTGGTCCACAGCTTGCACCCCGGCGACCAGAAAAGTGGTCGCTAGGATATGCCAGACCTCAACGATCCCGATCACCGTGAGCGTTGCCATCACCGCATACAACGCCCCCGTAATCGTGCTCGTCACCATGATCAGCCGGCGTTGGTCGATCTTGTCCGCAATCACACCGCCGGCCAAGCCCAGGACTACGGCGGGCGCGGCTCGAGCCAGTCCTAGCAACCCGAGATCGAGCGCCGACCCCGTCAGGTCGAAAATCAGCCACGCCTGGGCAACGATGAATATCTGCATACCGGAGACCGCGCTCACGAAGCCCAACCAGTAGAGACGGAAGTCCCGGTGACGGAGTGCGCGGAACATGCCTATCCGGTCTGGCATTATCATTCCCGAGTTCGAGGAAGTTGGATTCGGATACCCGCAAGTGCCAGTGAGGATAGCTAAACGTGGGCCCGGGGCTGACGGTTACGGTGAACTCTTGCGAGATCGCAACCAACGAGTGGGGGGAGAAAACGCATGGTGGACTACGAGAACATCTTGTACGAGAAGCAGCGCGGGGGCGTGCTAATCACGCTCAACCGTCCGGAGGCGATGAACTCACTCAGTCAAGAACTCCAGAAGGACCTGCGCGCCGCGTTAGACGACGCGGAACAGGATCCGGAGGTGCGGGCGGTCGTGCTAACAGGTGCAGGCCGCGCGTTCTCCGCCGGCGCCAATATGGCGGGTGGTGGTCGTGGTGGCGAGACTGTGTGGCCCTACGGGATCCCGGAAGATTCCTCCATCGCGGAATATCTCGACGGCACACGCACCCGTGACCGCAACAGCATGGAGGCGCAACTCCACCGCTGGGAGTATCCGAAGCCAATCATCTCCGCCGTGAACGGTTGGTGCCTCGGAGCCGCATCGTGGCTCGCGCTGACCTGTCACATGACAATCGCCTCCGAGCAGGCCGTATTCGGCCAGCCGGAAGTACGGATGATCTCGAACACGAACTTCATCTGGGTGCTCCTCGCCGGCTACAAGAACGCCTTGCGGTACGCGCTCACCGGCGACCACATCGATGCACAGGAAGCGCTTCGCATCGGTCTCGTCAACAAGGTCGTGCCCCATGACGACCTCATCGACGAGAGCTTCCAGATCGTAGAGCGCATTGCGTTGGTGTCTCCAGAGACGGTCAAGATCAACCTAGCGGTCGCCACGATGGGCCTCGAGATGATGGGCCTCCACAAAGCGTGGACGCTCGGAGCAGAACTCTCTGCCTTCGCCCATGCCTCGCAACGTGAGGACTACAAGCGCCACCTGGACGATGCGCGGAAGAACGGCGGATTACGGTCGTACATCCAGGTCCGTGACGAGCCGTTCCAGCCGGAGCCCTTCGGGCCCAGAGCATCGCGCTAGTTTCGCGGTTCGCATTCGCCTTGTCCGCTCGATGACATCGAACGGCCCGCCGGGGATTGCCCAGCGGGCCGTTTCTTGCCCCCTCGCGCGAGCCGATTCGTTCTACAGACGGCCCGCGACCAATTTGGCCAACTCCTGTAGGCCTTCGATCGTCACCATCGGGCTGGTGCCGTCGAGCTGAGCCGTATGGAACAAACCATTGCCTCTCCGTCCACGAAGATCAGCATGCCAGCACGATGACTGCGGTCGCGAGGGCCGCCGGGACGAGTAGTTCCTTCATCAGGTCTTTCCTCCAACCTCTTATTGGATCGGCCCCATT
>JASLZO010000093.1:252-5214 GCA_030754805.1 Dehalococcoidia bacterium | reverse complement strand
TCATCGCCGGCTTCGCTCTTGGTATGAAGAGCACGGTCATCCCGGTGTTCGTGGTCGCCGGAGCGACATGGATCTCGTTCGAACTCTTCGGGTTCTACGGGGTCGCGATCGCGGCCGTTGGCATGCTCTCAACGCTGGGCATCACGCTGGCCACTGACGCCTACGGCCCCGTTGCCGACAATGCCGGAGGCATCGCCGAGCAGGCCGGCCTCGACCCGGAGGTCCGCGAGCGCACCGATGCCCTCGATTCGCTCGGCAACACGACCGCGGCGACCGGCAAGGGGTTCGCGATCGGTTCCGCAGCCCTTACGGCACTCGCCCTGATGGCCGCCTACGCGAACGCTACCAACCTTGGCGACGCAGGGGTGAATCTCCTGAACGCCCGCGTCCTGGTCGGTTTGTTCATCGGTGGAATGCTGCCATTCCTGTTCTCGTCTATGACCATGGCCGCGGTCGGGAGGGCCGCAGCGGCCATGGTGACGGAGGTTCGGCGCCAGTTCCAGGAAATCCCCGGAATCATGGATGGTACGGGCCAACCCGACTACGCCAGATGCGTCGATATCAGCACGAAGGGCGCGTTACGCGAAATGATCCTACCCGGCGTGCTGGCCGTCGCTGCTCCGCTCGCGGTTGGCTACACGATGGGCGCCACCGCTCTGGGTGGAATGCTGATCGGCTCAATTGCTGGTGGGTTCATGCTCGCTGTGACGATGGCGAACGCCGGCGGGGCGTGGGACAACGCGAAGAAGTACATCGAGGCCGGTCATGGCGGAGGGAAAGGGTCTTCCGCGCATGAGGCTACCGTCGTCGGGGATACGGTCGGTGACCCATTCAAGGACACCTCCGGGCCTTCCCTGAACATCCTCCTGAAGCTGATGTCGATTGTCGCGCTCGTCTTCGCCGATCAGTTCAGCCTGGCCGGTTTGCTCTAGAGCCTCCCGACTCGCTGGGGTTTTGCTCGATGTACCCACGTGGTGACGGCTGGTGTTCGCCCATGAGCGGACAACTCCCAAACTCTGGCGAGTAAAATCGGGGGAACTGGGTCGTCAATGACTCCACTTCAATCATGAGCACGAACAGCACTATCTCCCAATCACTAGACCTCGAACCCGTCATTGGGCTCGAGGTTCACGTTCAACTCCTGACGCGTAGCAAGATGTTCTGCGCTTGCGCGTCGGACTACACCGGTGCGGAGCCCAACACGAGAGTGTGCCCGGTGTGCCTCGGCATGCCCGGCGTCCTACCAGTCATAAATCGCAAGGCCGTTACATACACGGTCATGACCGCGCTCGCGTTGAACTGCGAGATCGCCTCGGTAACGAAGTTCGACCGCAAGAACTACCCGTATCCCGATCTCATGAAGGGCTACCAGGTCTCGCAGTTCGACATGCCGCTTTCTCACGACGGTTGGCTCGACGTGGAGTCCAGCGGCGAAGACGACCGACGTCGCATTGGTATCACGCGGGTGCACCTCGAAGAGGACACCGCACGGCTCACCCACCGATTGGACGTCTCGGGCGACTCGTATTCCCTCGTTGATATCAACCGATCCGGCGTACCGCTAATGGAGGTGGTCGGCGAACCCGATCTAAAGTCGCCTGACGAGGCGCATTCGTACCTCACGAAGCTGCGGACGATCCTCCGATACCTGGGTGTTTCAACCGGGAACATGGATGAAGGCAGCTTTCGCTGCGACGCGAACATCAGCCTCCGGAAGCCCGGAGACCCACTCCCGTCGTACAAGGTTGAAGTGAAGAACATGAACTCGTTCCGCGCGGTCCATCGCGCGCTGGAGTTCGAGATCGTGCGGCAGAACAAGTTGATGCGCCGTGGCGAGCCAATCGCGCAGGAGACCCGCGGTTGGGTCGAAGAGACCGGTGAGACTGCGTCACAACGCTCCAAGGAGTACGCCCACGACTACCGGTACTTCCCCGAACCGGACCTGCCACCGATGAGCTTCTCTCGCGAGTGGGTCGAGGAGATCCGCCTGGGGTTGCCCGAGTTGCCGGACGCGCGCAGTGACCGCTTCCAGAGCGAATTCGGACTCTCACCCTACGACGCTTCCCTGTTGACCGCTACCCGGCCGACCGCCGAGTTCTTCGAGGGCTCTCTCGCCGCCTCAGAGAAGAACGGCGCCGATAGGGGATCAACCCAGACCCGTCCCAAAGCGGTCGCGAACTGGATCGTCGGCGACCTGACCCATCTGCTCAGCGCTGCCAACCGGGAGATCGCCGACTCGCCGGTCACACCGGCGGCGCTTGCCGAGATGTTGGACCTCATGGATGACGGGACGATCAGTGTTCGCATGGCCCATGACGTCTTTGAAGCCATGTTCGAAACGGGTGCCTCGCCATCTCGGGTGGTGGAAGACCAAGGTCTTTCCCAGATCTCAGACGAAGATGCGCTGCTGGCCATTGTCCGGCAGGCGATAGAAAACAACCCGAAGGCGGTGGCAGACTTCCAGAAAGGGAAGTCGACCGCGGTCGGTTTCCTGGTTGGTCAGATCATGCGAGAAACGCGCGGGCAGGCGAATCCTCAGGTCGCAAACCAGCTGGTGGTCCAGGAGTTGAACGCCCCGGTATGAGTCCCTATTCCTATCTGAGCCCCATGTATGATGAATTCAAGATGATTCGACAAAAGGTGACGAACTAGAGATGGAAGACGTGTTGCTCGTCGTCCTTCGAATCATCCAGATCATCGTCGCCGTGCTGTTGATCACGGCGATCTTGCTCCAGGTGCGGACACAGGAATTGGGAGGCGTCTTCGGAGGCGGTCAATCGACCGTGTTCCGAGCGCGGCGGGGGCTGGAAAAGACCCTGTTCCAGGGAACGATCGGACTTGCGGTCCTGTTTATCGTCCTGTCAATCCTGAGCGCGCTGGTCGGTCGCCTTAGCTGAACCGATGGGTCGCCCCGTAGCGCCAGATCCGTAGAGTCCTGAGACGTCGAGCGGTCGCTAGATCGGAAAGTTGCTGTTCATCGGGTTGGACCTAGAGTCCAACCGTGGATACTCGGACGGGCGCGGCGGTACGCCGGCATGGCCGTTCAGCGCGCGGCTCGCAAGTTCGATCGCAGCCTCTTCAACGGTGTCGTACTCCGGCACGCCCTCCAGGTTCGGATCGTCGAAGAAGCCCGAGGCCATCTCCGGCGTTGGGAACTGGTCGGGCCAGAAGAACGTGAAATCCGCCGATTTCGCCGCCTGTTGGTCGAGGGGTCGATCACCAACATGCCAGTAGGCCTCGGCCTCCGGATACCGTTCCCGAAGGTCCGGCATCCGGTGCTTTAGGATGACGAAGTCGGGCTCGACGCCGTATTCGCGCCACATCTGCCACTGCGTTGACTCCGGGCGATCCGAAGCGCTTCCCACCAGTGCCCCGCGTTCACGGAAGTAGTGGACGTGCTCCTGGGTCAGGATCCCGTTCGGGTCGCCAAACTCCATCGTTCCGTCGATATCGAATGTGATTAGCCACATATGCGGCGAATTGCTCCTATCGAGTGCATTCGGCTCATATGGCCGACCTTTCCATTGTGCCTTGATTCACGAACGCCGATATCCCCACTCGGTCCCGTTCGCGGTATCCTCGAGCGCGACGCCCATTTCGATCAGTCGGTCCCGGACCTGATCAGCAAGGGCGAACTGACGTTCCTTCCGCAGCGCGGCCCGTGTTTCGATGAGCAGTTCGATGAAAGGGCCAGCCTCGTTCGAATCGGACTCGTTACCCGTCAACGTGAGGCCCAGTAACCCGGCCAACTCGAGAAGCGTCGCCTGTGCCTCCGACGCGCGCCCGGATGCTTTGTTGATCTCACGAGCGAGATCGAACAGGACAGCGATCGCTTGCGACGTGTTGAAGTCATCGTCCATGGCCGCTTCGAATTGTTCCCGGAACGGCTGGGCCTCCAAACCGCTTTCCCTTTCGGTAACCGGGCCGTTCTCAGGTCCCGACACTGCCCGGACGAGCCGTTGGGTGGCGCGACCGGCGGAAGCAAGCCCTTCCTCGCTCCACGAAAGCGGGCTTCGATAGTGGGACATCAGCACGAACACACGGAAGGCGTCGGAGCCGTGGCTCTCCACCACTTCGCGGATCGTAACGAGGTTTCCGGTCGACTTGCTCATCTTCTCCTCCCCCATGCGGAGGAGGCCGTTATGCATCCAGTACTTGGCAAACGGCGTTACACCGGTGAAGGCCTCAGATTGCGCAATCTCGTTCTCGTGGTGGGGGAACACCAGGTCCTGTCCTCCACCGTGGATGTCCAGCGCCTCGCCGAGATAGTTGAGCGACATCGCGGAGCACTCTATGTGCCATCCCGGCCGACCCGGACCCCACGCGCTCTCCCACGAAGGCTCGCCAGGCTTGGCGCTCTTCCAAAGGGCGAAGTCCAAAGGATGCTCCTTGGTTTCCGAAACGGCGACCCTGGCGCCCGCGACCATGCCGTCCAGCGTCCGGTGAGACAGCTTTCCATAGCCAGGTTGAGACCGAACGCGGAAGTACACGTCCCCGTTCTCGTGGTACGCGAAGCCTTTGTCGATCAGCCCAGAAATCATCTGGACGATGGAGGGGACCTCCTGCGTGGCGCGGGGATATTCGTCCGCACGCCGCACGTGCAGCAGATCCATATCCTCGAAGAAGCGGTCGATGTACCGACCCGCGAGTTCCTCCGCGGAGATCCCAAGGGTATCGGCGCGATCGATGATCTTGTCATCGACGTCGGTGAAATTCTGAACGACCTTGACGCCGTAGCCCCGGTACTCCAGGTACCTCCTAATCACGTCGAACACGACGTAGCTCATGCCATGCCCGATGTGTGATTCGGCGTACGGCGTAATGCCGCAGACGTAGACACGCACCTGCTTCGGGTCGTAAGGCTCGAAGTCCTCTTTGACCCCAGAGAGCGTGTTGGAAATGCGGAGCATTCAGTCCTTGGCGGGTTCGAGAAGAACGATCACTTGAGCAGCGATGAAGGGG
>JASLZO010000093.1:0-242 GCA_030754805.1 Dehalococcoidia bacterium | reverse complement strand
CAGATTCGAGGGCGCCCAGCGCTTCTGGGGTCTTGAACTTCACGTTCACCTGGCCGGGTTCGGAGTGGAGGGCGGTCGAAAGGCTGTTACGGATAGCGTCACGGAAGGGGCCCAGTCGTGGCGCGCCCGCAAGAATCGTAGCATCGGCATTCCCCAGTCGCAAATTGAGGGCAGTCACGCGGCCATAGGTGTCCGAAAGCAGTCGCATGCTGTCCATGCCCTCGAACCGAGAATCATCGTCC
>JASLZO010000092.1 GCA_030754805.1 Dehalococcoidia bacterium | reverse complement strand
GCGGTCTGGGGAGGGTAGGGACCCTTGACCGAACCCTCCAACGGACTGCTCACCGCTCTCGTATTCCTCCCAGCCGCCGGGGCGGTGATGATCGCGCTATTCGGATCGAACGCCCGAGCCGTACGAATCACCGCGGCCGGGGTCATGGTCGCCGACCTCGCCCTCGGGATGTTTGCCTGGTATTTCATGTCGAGCGCCGATGCCAGCTCGATCGGAGAACGACTCGGCGCATATGACACGAACGCGTGGATCCCCGGCGTGAACGCCGTGTACAGCCTGGCATTGGACGGGTTGAGCCTCCCGATGGTGGTGCTGACGGGATTGTTGGGGCTGGTTGCCGTTCTTGGTTCCTGGCACGTGACGACACGGGTCCGCGAGTACCACGTCTGGCTGCTGCTCCTGCTCACGGGGGTGCTTGGGGTATTCGCGGCTCGGGACCTGTTGCTCTTCTTCCTCTTCTGGGAAGTGGAACTGATCCCGATGTACTTCTTGATCTCGGTCTGGGGTACCGGGAATAAGGACCACTCGGCGATGAAGTTCGTCCTTTACACGCTGTTCGGTAGCGCCTTCATGCTTGTCGGAGTCCTCGTCCTTCGGGCTTCGGCCGGGACGTTCGATATGGAAGCCTTAACCCTGATGGGGCAAGCAGGTGAGATCGGCCCCAAGTTCCTCACGCTGAACGCCGTGTTCTTCTTCTTCTTCTTGGCGTTCGCGATCAAGCTGCCGGTCTGGCCGCTGCATACGTGGCTGCCCGACGCCCACACGGACGCTCCGACCGCGGTAAGCGTCCTCCTGGCCGGGGTGCTTTTGAAGATGGGCGGCTACGGGCTGACCCGCTTGAACCTTGGGTTCTTCCCCGAGGCCGCGGAAAGGTGGGCTCCGATCCTGGTCGTCCTGGCCGTCGTCAACGTCCTGTACGGCGCGGCGGTGGTGTTCCGGCAGAACGACTTGAAACGGCTGATCGCGTACTCGAGCGTTAGCCACATGGGGCTCGTGCTGCTCGGGGTCGCATCGTTGGGAGTCGTTGGGGTGACCGGTGCAGCGGTGCAGATGTTTGCTCATGGGACCATCACGGGGCTCCTGTTCCTTGTCGTCGGCCTGATGTACGACAAGGCCCACACGCGATGGATCCCTGATCTGGGTGGGCTGGCGAAGAATATGCCCGTCATAGCGTCCGTCACGATTGTCGCGGGCCTCGCGAGCCTTGGGCTTCCGCTGTTGAGTGGTTTCGCGGCCGAGTTGATCATCTTCCTTGGGACCTATGGAACGCAGCCGCTCGCGACCGCGCTGGCCGCATTCGGGATCGTCCTGACGGCCGGGTACATCCTGTGGACCGTCGAGCGCGTGCTGTTCGGGCCGGACAAGGGTCGATTCTCCAACCTTGGCGACGCGTCGATCGTTGACGGTGCGGCCATGGCGTTGCTGATCGCGCCCATCGTCATCATCGGTGTGTATCCGGCCCTCTTGATCGACATCTTCCAGCCCGCGGTTCGATTGATCGTCGGTGGTAGCTGATGCGCATCGACGCCAACACCCTTGGAATCGACCTGGCACACCTGGGGCCGGAGGCGATCATCGGACTGGCCGCGGTTGTGATCGTCCTTGCGGACCTGGTCGTGACGGACAAACGACTGCTTCCGCTCATCGCCGGCGCGGGGGTCGCCCTGGCGGCGGTTTCGGCGATCGCGCTCTGGAGCATCGGCGGCGCCGTCTCATTCACCAGCCCTCTTGGCAACCCCAATGACGCGATCGTTGTCGTGGACACCTTTGGCATCTTCTTCAAGCTGATCATCCTCGGCGCGGTCTTCCTGGTTGTTCTGGCATCGCATGACTACGTGCGAAAACTGGAGCGTTGGCAGGGTGAGTACTACGCGCTGATCCTCCTAGCCGCGACCGGGATGATGTTGATCGTATCGGCCCAGGAATTGATGACGATCTTCCTGGCACTCGAGGTCCAGACCTTCGCGTTCATCGCGCTGACCGCGCTGCTAAAGGATGGGCGCTCGACAGAGGCGGGTCTGAAGTTCCTGGTGATCGGAGCGATCAGCACGGCCGTCATGTTGTACGGAATGGCATTTTTGTTCGGCCTGTCCGGGACGACGTTCCTGGAAGGGATCGGCCAACACGTCGCGTCGATCATCGATGCGGGAGCCTTTGGCGAAGGCCTGGTCCTGGTGATGGCAGCCGTGTTGCTGCTGGCCGGGTTCGGGTTCAAGATCTCCAGCGTCCCGTTTCAGATGTGGGTACCAGACGTCTACGAAGGTGGCCCGACTCCGGTTGCCGCGTTGTTGTCTGTCGCCTCGAAAGCCGCGGGATTCGCTGTGTTGATCCGCGTGTTTTCCATCGTGTTCGGCGAGGCTGGGCTTGAGTGGTTGAACTGGTCGGTTCTGATCGGTGTTCTTGCCGTCGCCTCGATGACAGTTGGGAATATCGTTGCAATCGCGCAGACGAACCTGAAGCGACTGCTCGGGTACAGCACGATCGCGCAGGCAGGGTACCTGCTCATCGGCGTCGCCGCGTTTACCGGTGGCGGTGAAGGCGGTTTCGAACTCGCGCTAAGCGGGGTGTTGTTTTACCTGGCTGCCTACGCGGTCACGAACCTCGGCGCGTTCATCGCGATCATCGGTCTCGCGAATCGGGCTGGAGGTGAGACCATAGGCGACCTCGCCGGGCTTGGTCGGCGGGAGCCCTTCATGGCCTTGGTCCTAACCCTTTGCCTGGTTTCGCTCACTGGCCTGCCACCGACTGCGATCTTTGTCGGCAAGATCTACATCTTCTTCGGGGCGGTAGAGAACGGGTTGTGGGTGCTTGCTCTCGCAGGGGTGCTGAATAGCTTCGTATCCGCCTACTACTACCTGCGTCCTGTTCGCTCGATGTTCGTGGCCGAGCCGCCGACGGCGGCTAATCAGGACCGAGAACCTTCGCCTCGACCTTCCATGGCACTCCGGGCTTCGCTGGCTGCGACTGCCGCGGGAGTGATTTTGATGGGCATCCTGCCGCCGTGGGTGATCAACCGGGCCTCCGAGGCGGCGATATCGATCGCGCCGTAGCAACACTGGTCGGGGTTGCCTTATCCTGAACCCACGTTTTCACGTCAGAACAATTCGACTGGGAGGCTTTTCATGTTCGACCGGATCCACCACGCGGGACTCGCCGTTGCCGATCTGGATGCCGCCAAGGGAATCTTCGCGGACGCGCTTGGACTGCGGGTAGATATGACGCGATCTCCGTATCCGGGGGGTCGTCAGCAGCGAGGTGCGGATCCAACTGACATCCTTGATATTCCGATCGGAAATTCTGAGCTGGAGTTGAACGCCGCGGCGGCACCTGGAAGTGGCGTTCATCGTTTCGTTGAAGGGCGCGGTGGGGTTGGTGCGCTTCACCACATCTGTCTCCATACGACGAATGTTGCGGATGATGTTGCACATCTCCGGGCGTCCGGGCTGACGCAGATCGCGGCGTCACCGGAGCAACTCGAGTCCGGGGAACCTTGGAAAACGGTTGCGTTCTTTCATCCGCGAGATTGTCTGGGAATCCTGTTCGAAATATGGCCGACCGACAATCATCGAGTTGGAGACAGTAGCCAGGGAGAGGGTATCTTTACCAGCCTCCATCACCTCGGTGTCGTAACAACGGACTTGGAGCGCGCGAGAGAGTTTTGGTGCAATACCATCGGGCTCCGCGTCGACACGCTCCGGTCTCCGATCGGCAAGGGACGACAAGATGACACGGATAACGTTTCCATCTTGGATATACCCATTGGTGATGGTGAAATCGAATGCATTCAACCAAACGATGGAACGAGTGGGACGGCTAAGTTTCTGGAGAAATACGGCGCTCGAGCTGGCGGGACGATGCACCATATTGCGCTAGGAACGCGAGACGTGAAATCGGCGGCGGAGCAACTTCAATCGCGTGGCATGCGGTTAATTGGCGCTCCGACTGACGAAGAGGCATGGGTCCACCCCAAGAGTTCCGCGGGTATCCTGATCGAGCTGAGAAGGGACAAAAGCTCAGTTGTTGACCTCTCCGGGCGAGGGTGGCGTTTCTAGTCGCGAAGAACGCCAGCACGATCCCCGCTTCGGGGGCCGTCAAGGCTGAGGAGCAACATAAAGCCTCCCATTCTGATTTAGGGGCCCCATCTGTGACCCGGGGGACAGAATGGGCCGCCTTGACGGCTGTTTGGGGGTGAATCGTGCGTCTGGAATTGGCGGTATTCCCGGTCACGGATGTTCAGTTTGGTGAGCGACTCGAACTCGAGGGCTCCCGGCTGTTCATCGACTTAACCGAACTGCAGGACGTGCTGTCGGTTGATTCACGCATCCGAGGGGTGGATGTTGATATCGCACGGCCTGGCGAATCTTCCATGGCCGGATTCATATTCGACATCATCGAACCGCGGGCCAGGGTCGAAGGCGCAAGCAATTTTCCGGGGATCCTAGGGCCGTATGCGCCGACGGGGGATGGGACCACGAACGTGCTGCGAGGTACCGCGGTAACGACGCTCGACGAAGAAAGCATGGCTGGCGGGAAGGTGCTGGTGATGACCGGCGATGCCACGGATGCCAGCCCGTACGCGACGTTGAATCACCTGGTAATCACGCCGCACGTTGACACGAATGAGTCGCGCGCGTCGACGATGAACGCGCTGAAAACCGCGGGCCTCCGGGCCGCGACGTACCTCGCTGAGACCGCGACGAAGGGCAAGGTAGCTTCGACCGTCGAGTCGTTCGACCTCGAAAACGGCGCTTCCAGACTCAGTGAGTCTGGGGACCGGCTTCGGGTTGCGTTCATCGGACAGGTGCATGGGCACCAACACATGATCGAGCGCGGTGACCACATCGTGTACGGGAGCGACCTCGTTGGAGCGATGCCAATCATGTTGCACCCGAACGAGTGGCTCGATGGTGCGGTCGCTCTTTCGTACTGGAACAATCACCCTGAGGAGACCTACTTCCATCAGAACCACCCCATGATCCTGGAGCTTTACGGACGACACCAGGCCGGGGAGATCACTTTCGCAGGGACCATGGCAGTTGTGGCCGCATCGGACGAGGACGATCGGGAACGGAACTGCATGATGGCCGCGAACCTCGCGAAGTGGACGTTGAAGGCCGACGCGGTCGTCCTAACGAAATATGGCGGGGGCGCGCCTCACGCCGATATGGGGCAGACCGCACGGCTCTGCGAAAACCTGGGGATGCGGACCGCGGTAA
>JASLZO010000091.1:4917-5223 GCA_030754805.1 Dehalococcoidia bacterium | reverse complement strand
TGGATACGCGTTCCCAACGGAGCCTGGCCAGACGGCTCGCTCTCGAAGCCCTGTACGAATGGGATTCAGTGGGCCATGACGTTCGCGAAGCATTGGATCGGCGCGCCGAGGACGGCAACATCGAGACTGACTCTGACGTTTTTGAGTTCGCGGAACGGCTCGTCGAGGGAGTGGTCACCGATATCTCGCGTCTCGACGGGTTGATCCAGACCAAGGCAACGTCGCGGCCGCTGAAACAGATCGCGGTCGTCGACCGAAACATTCTGCGCTTGGCGGTGAGCGAGATTACGGGTCAGGACACTCCAG
>JASLZO010000091.1:0-4907 GCA_030754805.1 Dehalococcoidia bacterium | reverse complement strand
ACGAGGCGGTCGAACTCGCCAAGTCATTCGGTGGGGAAGCGTCGGGCAGCTTCGTGAATGGAGTCCTTGGCGGCGTGCTTGCGGAACTCAAGACCTGACACTAACCTGAGGCAATTAGCGCGATGGAGGTGAGGGACGTATGCCGGCGGTCGCCGAACGTGTAAAGAACGTAATCGTTAACCAGCTGGGTGTTGAAGAAGATCAGGTGGTTCCGGAGGCGTCGTTCGTCGATGACCTGAACGCGGACTCCCTGGATATGGTCGAACTTGTGATGGCGTTCGAAGAGGAATTCACCTCGTCTGAACAAGAGGTGGAAATTCCCGATGAGGACGCGGAGAAAATCCTGACGGTTCAGGACGCTGTGAGCTACCTCAAGGATGATCTCGGGGTCGAAGATACCGACTGAACCGCTGAGGGCACCGCTCCCGGAACGGCCCCCTGAAACCCCAGCGGGGTGAACGTGATCGGGAACCTCCCTGACTTACGCCTGGGCATCTCTGGCTGTGTTGCCTGCCCTCTTCACGAAGGTCGGACCAACGCCGTCCCTGGTGACGGTCCCGCTGATGCCGAGGTAGTGTTCATCGGTGAGGCTCCGGGGTTCTATGAGGACAAACAGGCTCGCCCGTTCGTGGGCCAGGCGGGGAAGTTCCTGGATGAACTTCTGGAGAGCGTGGGTTGGACTCGAGAGCAAGTTTTCGTGACGAACGTCGTCAAGTGCCGGCCTCCCAATAACCGGGACCCACTCCCCGTCGAACTTGATACCTGCGAAAGCAACTGGTTGAAGCTTGAACTCAGGTTGGTTGATCCGAAAATCGTCGTTACGCTTGGGCGATTCTCACTCGAACGCCTTCTTCCGGACGAGAGGATCGGGCGGGCGCGAGGGAAAACCCTGGGTTGGGGCGACTACACGGTCTTCCCGATTTACCACCCAGCCGCGGCATTACACCAGCCGCAGTTGCGGAATGTGATCAAGGAGGACTTCCAGAAGCTGCCAGGAGTCCTCAGATCGATCAGGGCACCGGGTTCGAGTTCCGACAACCTAGATCAAGCAGCGGAGCTTCCTTCTCAATCCGACGAACCAGAACCACAACAACTCAACCTGTTCTAGCCAATGACATCGACTGACAATGAGCTCCGCGTGATCCCCATAGGGGGGCTTGGCGAAATCGGCAAGAACATGATGGCTATCGAATACGGGGATTCGATTCTCGTGATCGACTGCGGCATCATGTTCCCGGACCGAAACATGCTTGGCATCGACCTGGTGCTTCCGGACACCGGGTACCTGATCGAGCGGCGCGACGCGGTCAAGGGTATCGTCATTACCCATGGCCATGAGGACCATATAGGAGCCCTGCCCTACGTCCTCCCCGATCTGAACGTGCCGGTTTATGGGACCGCGCTTTCGATGGGGCTCGCCTCGGTGAAGATGAAGGATTCGCGCGGTGCGACCGATGCGAACTTCAACACGATTGAACCGGGTAACGAATTCTCGGTCGGGCCGTTCGACGTGACGCTATTTCGTGTCAATCACAGCATTCCCGACGCCGCGGGCGTAATCGTTCGCACTCCGGTGGGGACGATCGTTCATACCGGGGATTTCAAGATTGACCACACGTCTGTAGACGGGCGCACCACTGACTTCCATCGGTTGGCCGAAGTTGGCGACGAAGGGGTCCTGCTCCTGCTCGCTGACTCGACGTATGCGGAGACCCCCGGTTATACACCGTCCGAAGTCGTCGTCGGGAAGGCACTGAACCGGCTGATTGGCGAAGCCAAGGGTCGCGTCATCGTCGCGAGCTTCGCTTCATTGATTTCCCGGGTCCAGCAGGTGGTCAACGCTGCGATCCTCCATGACCGCCGGATCGGCGTCGTGGGCCGGAGCATGGTCGACAACGTGAAGCTTGCTTCGGGGATGGGCTATCTCGAAATCCCGGAAGGCATGCTTCTCCAGCCCAACGAACTGGGGAACAACCCGCCAGAAAAGACCGTGATCATGACGACGGGCGCACAAGGTGAGCCGACATCTGCTCTCGTCAGGATGGCCAACAGCGACCATCCGCAGGTGAAGATCGAAAACGGCGACACGGTCATCATCTCCTCGAACCCCATACCGGGGAACGAGGCCGAAATCAGCCGCACAATCGACAACCTCTTCATGCTTGGGGCGGACGTGCTCTACAGCCGGATCGAAGAGGTGCACGTTCGGGGACACGCCAGCCAGGAAGAATTGAAGTTGATGCTCAGACTCACGAGACCTGAGTTCTTCGTTCCCATCCATGGCGACTACCGACACCTCGTTCACCATGCGCGGCTTGCGGCGTCCGTTGGCGTCGACGAGGAGAACGTATTCGTCATGATGGACGGTGACGTGCTCGAACTTAGCGAGCAGGACGCTGGCCTCGTTGGCAACATAGGCGTCCAGAACACCTACGTGGACGGCCTCCGAATCGGCGACGTGGACAACGTGGTCCTCCGCGACCGAGCCCGGCTATCGAAGGACGGCGTGATCGTCGTCATCGTCCCCGTAGATCAAGAATCCGGGGGGATCGTCGGCGAACTGGACCTCGTATCCAGGGGATTCATCGATTCCGAGGAGGGGGACGAGTTGCTTGCTCGCGCGGCGAAAGTAGTTGCTCGAGCGTTTGAACGGTCACCCGGTCGGGCCGATACCGGCTATATACATTCGAAGGTCCGCGAGTCGCTCGGCCAGTTCATATACCAGGAGACCCGCCGCCGACCGATGATCCTTCCGATGGCGGTCGAACTCTAGCGTCGCTGCTCCGCCTCTTCAGGGGGGACTTCCCCTCCATGTCGAGCGCACGGGCAGAGATTGCGGAGGTAGTCGAAGGTGAAGATGCCCGTCATGTGGGTATCGCTCCATAAGAGTTGCACCCCGTACTGGCCGACCTGCATCCAGTCGGCGGCATAGACATCCTCCGGGACGTCCTTCTCGAACACGACCCGCTGGTTCGTCCCCTCGACGACGCAGACCGCGCACGGGCAGTTTCCCCGGAGGTAGCGGTGGCGAAAGTGACTGCCGTGCCCGTCGTCCCAAGCGAGATGGACTCCGTCCGGCTCGATTCGGACATGTGAAACCCGTGGGGAGCGCGAAGGAGAAGTCATCTCATGTATGGGGCCGGGGTCACCCCGTAATGGCGCCCTCGGCGGCTGATCCAACCAGCCGCGCGTACTTCGCCAACGCTCCGGTCGGATGCTTTGGGAGCGGCATGTGCCATGCGGCGGTGCGTCTATCCATCTCTTCCTTCGACAACTCAACTTCGATTTTTCGATTGTCCGCATCGAGGACGATGATGTCTCCCTCTTGCAACATGCCGATCGGCCCTCCGACCATCGCTTCCGGCGCGACGTGACCAACGCTGATCCCGTGAGTCGCACCTGAGAACCGCCCATCTGTCAGCAACGCGACCTTTTCGCCCAGACCCTGACCGGTGATCGCCGCGGTGACCGCCAGCATCTCACGCATCCCGGGCCCGCCTCGTGGCCCCTCATACCGAATCACGATTACGTCACCCGCGACGATTCGGCGTTCTTGGACCGCATCGAAAGCATCTTCTTCGCGGTCGAAAATCCGCGCGGGGCCACGATGCTTCGTGATCCCCGTTCCGGCCACCTTGATGACCGCCCCTTCCGGGGCAAGGTTGCCGCGGAGGATGACGGTGCCACCGGTCGGAGAGATGGGCACCGCGATGTCCTTGACGATCGCGGTGCCCTTTCCGGGCCTGACGCTCTCCAGGTTCTCGGCCTGGGTCTTCCCGGTCACCGTGATCGGGTCGCCGTGCAGCAGGCCGGCGTCCAGCAGTTTCTTCATGATCACCGGCACCCCGCCAACCTTGTCGAGGTCGGACATCACGTAGTCACCGCCGGGTTTCATGTTCGTGATGTACGGGGTGTGCTCGTTGAAACCCTGGAATTCCTCGATCTCGAGAGGTACACCCGCTTCGCGTGCGATGGCCAGGAGATGGAGGACGCCGTTCGTCGATCCTCCCATAGCCATCATCAGCGTAATCGCGTTTTCAAGACTCTCCCTGGTGAGGATGTCACGGGGTTTCAGGTCTTTCTTCACCAACTCCACCGCGAGTTCACCGGACTGGAACGCAAGTTGCTCTCGCCTGGCATCGACGGCCGGTACCGACGCCCCACCCGGCAGCGACACTCCGAGCGCTTCCATGATCGACGCCATCGTGTTCGCGGTGAACAGGCCTCCGCATGACCCTTCTCCGGGGCATGCGCACGCCTCGAGGGCCTGGACTGCTTCCAATGGGATCTTGCCGGCCGAGTACTGCCCAACAGCTTCAAACACATCCTGAATGGTGACGTCCTTACCCTCGTAATGGCCCGGCAAGATCGTGCCTCCGTAGAGGAAAACCGAAGGGATGTTCAACCGCGCCATCGCCATGACACTGGCGGGGAGGCTTTTGTCACAACCGGCTAGGGTCACGAGTCCGTCGAAACATTCCGACATGGTGACGAGTTCGATCGAGTCTGCGATCACTTCACGGCTGACCAGAGATGCTTTCATTCCCTCGTGACCCATGGCGATGGCGTCGCTCACGGCGATCGCCGTGAACTCGATCGGGGTCCCCCCGCCGGCCCTGATTCCCTCCTTCACTGTCTGCGCCAATCGACCGAGCGCCATGTTGCAGGGAGTCACTTCGTTCGCGGTGCTCGCGACGCCGATCAAGGGTTTTTCTAGATCCTCGGGTGTGAGCCCCATCGAGTAAAACATCGCCCGGTGAGGCGCCCGTTCCACGCCCTCCGTGACCCGCCAACTGCGAGGCTTTGCCGTTCGGTCTTGGGTCATTGTCGGCGCTCCTGTTTCGTTGTCATCCATACCGATTACGAGTCGGCTCAGTGTACGGCGTTCAAAGTTGGGCTACTATTCA
>JASLZO010000090.1 GCA_030754805.1 Dehalococcoidia bacterium | reverse complement strand
GAGGAGGCCCAGCCCAATCAACTTCAGGAATATGGGAATCGGCAGGCTGGCGATACGCCCGGTCTTTCTGACCACCTTGAGGGTGCTAATTTCGTCGCGGGACAGGTTACCCATGGAACAGACCTCTTCTCCAGATGCGATGCGCCCGGTGGCGCTGGACGTTACCGGTACCTGCATCATGCACCATCGACCGTGCATGTAGCCATACCTAAGTGTGTTTTTAAACCAAATTTGAAAAACTGTCAACGACGGTTTGGTGGCCACGTGCCTTTCCAAACCGTCATTGACCGGACACGTACATTTGTTCTAATCTCCAGTCGCCGAAATTATGGGTGCCCAGGGGGAGTTACCAGTGGCGACGGAGATACGAGGCGTTGCGGAGGGCGTACGACAGCAGCGTGATGGGTTGCCGGAGCAGTCCGAATACCGAGACGACGGGTGCGGGAGAGGGTGCGAGCGTTCCTTGGAGTGTCCGTTCGCGCGGTGCCGGTGGGATGATCCGATGCGGCGGCGGCGTGAGGAACGCGATGCGCGGGACCAAGAGGTGGTGCGGATCCGGGCGACCGAAGGACTGACCATCAATGCGCTGGCGACCCAGTTCACGATCAGCCGGCGGACGGTGCATCGCATTTTGGCCGAGGCACGGATGTCCGGTACGCAGAAAGCGGCCGCAGGTACGTCGGAGACGACGTGAAGAAGGAAGGCCAGACGGCTCCGGGCGGGCGTTCGGACGGTCGCGACGACACCACAAAGACCGAAGCGGCGAGCGAAGTCTCTCTTACGTGGGAGCACCAACACCGATGGGCGCGACGAGCTCTGCGTATGAGACTGGCCGTTGGAGAAGTCCATGCTCGGTCAGCCAGGACTCGAAGGCCGCGTGCGTCGTTTCCGGGCATGGAGCCAGGTCAGGGATAGGCGTGAGTTCGAACTCGGGCAGATTGGCGGCATGCTCCCCCATTGCTAGGGCAACGGCCTCTCGATAAGTGGGGGCGTCTGCGTTCAACTCGTCGATCGAACGCTGCAGATTTGGAAGGATGGCCCTCACCTCGTCCTCGTGATCGGCGAGCCATGCCTCCCTCGCCACCAGATACGCCTCCCGCGGGGGTGGGTCAAGGACGAGGTTCGTCGCAAGGATGCGAGCGCCTCGTTGAACTGCCACATGCGCTAACGGGGATGGCAGCATCGCAGCGCCCACTGTCCCGTCGATCAGCGCATCGAGCCGACCTTCCATCGACGAGATTTCAACTTTCCGGACGGCTCTTGAGTCCACCCCTTCGAGCTGCAGCAGCAGGTCGGTGTAGTACTCGATCGTTGTGCCATGCGACACCGCCACCTCCGTGAGATCGGCGAGTCGTATAGCATCCGACTTCGGAGAGGCGAGGATGTCCTTGCGTACCCGCGAGAAGGTGGTCAGCGCCACGAGCGGCAATCCCTGCGAACGGAGGATCATTGCGCTAAGCGCGTTCATAAAGACGATGTCGGTTTCGCCCGATTCCAGAGCACGTTCCTGCTCGCGCGTGCTCCCATAGACGGTGATATCGACGGGCACATCCAAATCCCACCATTCCCTGCTGCCGCCGTGCAAGACCGCGGCAACTCCTTCCGAGGGGATCAACCCAATGCGCATATGTGTTCCTCCCGTTCCTAAAGTGTTAGGCGACGGTAGAGCTGGGGGAGGCGCTCGGGGAGGCTCTTGATGTCGGCGAGGACCTCATAGGGGAGGTCTCCGCACATCTCTTTCATGTAATCGTGGCCGGAGCGATCCACAGTAAGGCAGAACGGGATGATGCCGTGGCCCTTGGCTTCGAGTAGCGCCATATGGGTGTCTTGGACAGCATATTCCTTCTCGGCGCCTTCGCGACTGTAGCCTCGGTCCTGCGGGCGGCCGTCCGAAATGAGGAAGAGGAGTTTGGTCTTGGAAGTGATCTCGTCAAGCTTGGCGGTGCCATGGCGGATCGCGGGGCCCATGCGGGTGGCATGGAGCGGCGTGATGCCGTCGATCCTGCGCTGGACCGAGTCGGACATCCGCTCCTCGATCGACTTGATCGTGTAGTACTCGACGTTCTCGCGACCGTAGCCGGAGAAGCCGTAAATCCCGTAGGTATCGCCGATGGTCTCGAGGGCGTTGATCAGGAGTACGGTCGCCTCTTTCTCGAGATCGATGATCCGACGATAGCTGCGCTTGGCCTGCTCGCGGCGGGCACGCAGCCAGAACAGGTACTGGCGAGGATCGTCGGGAATCTCGCCGTCTTCGTCCTCGTCGTTCGGCTTGTCCTCGATGGCCTCGGCTGTGGACGCACTCATATCGAGTAGAAAGATGACCGCGACGTCGCGTTCGGACTTGTTGCGGCGCCAGTAGACCTTCTCGTTGGGGTTCGCACCAGCGCGCCGTTCGACGATGGATTCGATGACCGCGTCGAGGTCAAACTCCTCGCCGTCCGGGAGGTGTTTCTCCTTCCGATAGGTCTCCGGCATGATCATCTCGAACTGCCGTCGCACCTCGTTGACGAGGCCAGCGTTCTGATCGAGCGTCTCGCGGTAGAAATCAGATGTACCCTCGACGATAACGGTCTCGCGGATGCGGCACCAACTGGGCTTATAGTCGAGCGCCTGGAAGTCCCACTCGGGGTACAGGGCGGTGCGTGGCTCATCGTCGAGCGGATCTTCCGACTCCTCCGGCTTCCTGCCGTTTCCGGTTTCGCCCATCTCGTCGTGGAACTCGGCGTCCGGACCTTCGATGGCTTCGCTCATGAGGCTGGAAATGAACAGGCCCGAGGGATCATCGATGTCACCCTCGACAACGTTGGAAAGGTCGATCTCGGCGCTCTTCTCGAGCAGCTGCCGAATCATCTCCTCGGTCAACGGCGGCGCCTGAGTGGTCTCGTCGGTGGTCTGACCTCCCTTGCGCAGATTGGCCAGGGTCTGGACAAGTTCGGGCTTGAAGTCGCCGCGATAGTCGACCTCCTCCGGGGGGGAGTACGGGACGTCTTGTTCCGTGCCCTGTCCGGGAACGAACTCATTGCCGCCGACGGTCGATGAGTCGGCATCGGAAATCTCAGCGGTAGGATCCGGGGCGCCCGCACCCAGATCGCCCACGTCTTCCTCTTGCCACTCGAAGTCTTCCTGCACGGGCTGGTTGGGAATCTCGATCAGCAGCTTGTAGATAAGCGTCGTGGCCTCGGCCGAGTCCTCGACCATCGCCTCGATATCTCGTAGGCGGATGAGTACGCCGGCGACGCGCTGAACGGTGTCGCGCATCTCTTTCGGCACGGGAATGGTCGACGGCGAGTCAAGGAGCGTCATGCGTATGAGCAGCTCGACCAGCGCTTCGCGGAGCGGCAGGTCCTGCGGCGCAGGGCGGCCCGTGACGGCGGCCTTCTGGACCTGGGCATAGGACTTCTTGAGCCCCACGTAGAACGAACGCACGAGGAAATCCACACGTGACCCTTCGACGGCGGCAAAGATATCCGTAGCGAGTTGCCGGTCCTCGAAAGTGTCGAAGAATTGTTCGAAGTCGGAGAGTGCCGCGGTGAGGCCCGGAATCTCACTCCTGTTTTCGGGGTTTTCGTCCAATGGAGTCGCGGGCGTCAGTGGGGCGGTGGCAGCCTGAACGGCCGGAGTTCTCCTGGCATGCGGGAACAGGACCGGTTCTCGTCGGCCGGAATATTGGAAGCTGCCAAATTCGATGTGTCCGGCCTGGTGCGTCGTGAGCACCTTGTACCAGCCGAAGTTCTCGGGCTTCGATTCGAACAGCGCGATTTCGTCCGGCAGGAAGATGGACAGTCCATCAGTGGTCGGTCGCGCCTCGCCAGCCCAACCCATGGTGCGGTTCGTGAGGTCTGGGGACGGCCTGAGTTGGATCTCGCTCCCGGCCAGCCCACGCGCGTACATCTGGAGGACGGGTGCGCTCTCTTCCAGGTTCACAGTCGCGGAGAGTTCCTGGATGATGGCCTCCCCGCGCGCGGACTCGAGCTTAAAGAAACCGATGCCAGCAGCGTCGTTCTGTTCGAGGACGCGGACCCCCTCCTGGTACCAGCGGTTCAACGCCGCAGCGTCGACCCGTCGGAGGACCGGCGGAATGGCGCGCAGGAACTCAACCGCTGCCTCCTGCGACAGTCCCATGAGCACCTCGAACATATCGAGCGCAGGGCGGTGCATATGGAAGTCCAGGTCGTCCAGGGCCCGAGAGCCCTCCGCGAGCAGGGAGAGGTACCGTTTGCCACGCTCTTGGGCCATCGACCCCGCAAAGGCCAGGAACCGGCTGCGCTCGGTCTTCGAGATGCGCGGGAGGGCGATGGCGGCGGCGCGCTGCGTCTCCTTGGCGTACTTCCACCCCTGGTCCGCGGTGGCACGGAGGAGGTCCAAGTAGCCCTCGATCGTCTCCTCGTCGACGTACTCAAAGCACTCGGGCGCGATGTTCAGGCATTCCTCAGCGAGTTCGCTGGAGTGCTGGGCGATCCCGTCTAGGAACTCCGCGAACTGCGTGACGTCCGAGAGGTGGACGTGGTCAAGGAGCGACGGACTGAGTTCGAAAAACCGCGCGGCCAGCGCACCGGACTTCCAGGTGCCGTGATAGAGGCGTCGACCGGAATCGACCCAGCCGGGAAGGGCGTTCGCGCCCTCAAAGCCGAGGAACCGGGCGCTGGACCTGAAGTACGAACCGGAGACAGTGGCCGAGGAACTGGACAGGTCCTTGCCGCCCGTTGTCCATATCGACAGGTCTTCCGCCCCTTCGAGCGCGTCGAGGACGGGTATCGTGGCCTTGAAGTACTCGACCGTTGCCTCCCACGCCCGGAACGACGCCCTGGCGATAGTGAGTCCGTCGGCGAGCCATGCGTCGTACGTGGGCGCCGTTAGCCGTCTCTCGGCGACGGAGGACGCGTCTCGATACGCATGTCCGACCGCCGCCGGCAGGGCAGCGATCTGCTCGAGAAGCTCTTCCCGTGTCGGTTCGATCAGCGGGCGTTCTTCCGCCATTTTCAGTCCCTACCCCGCTATTCGAAGATGCTGGTGATGATCTCGTTAATGGATCGCTGGACGGTCAGGTCGTCGGTCAGCGCCTCGGCGATCGCTGCAGAGCATGCCCGTCGGGGTGAGACTCCGCCGTTCATGAGCTTCGCAGCGTAGATCAGCAGGCGTGTGCTGACGCCCTCCTGGAGCCCATGCTCCTTGAGATTGCGGACCTTCTCCGCTAGTCGGGCGAGCGAATCGGCTTGTTCTAGATCGATGCCGGC
>JASLZO010000008.1:12845-15753 GCA_030754805.1 Dehalococcoidia bacterium | reverse complement strand
CAACGATGGCTTCGGGACCGATCAGACCATCGGTTTCGACACGGCGTTGAACACTGCAAGGGAGCCCCTTCACCTCAGTGCCCACGACTTCCACCGGATCCTCAAGCTCGCCCGCACCATCGCCGACATGGAACAGGCCGCCGAGATCGGCTCCTCCCACCTCGCCGAGGCCCTCGAGTACCGCCCTCGGGAGTTGGTTGCCTGATTTAGGAAGCGCCCAAAAGCAAATCGCCCATCGTGCGAGCACGACGGGCGATTTGTATCCTCGATTGTCTGGTTCGGCTTACCGAGGGTTCGACTCCTCGGTCTGCCAGTCGTACTCGCCGAACGCCGGGCGGTACTTCTTGTCCATGAACTGCTCGAGCGCCCGGGTGGTGCCGCCGGTCCCGCGAGCGTCCGCAGATCTTCCGGCCTGGCCGCTCAGCGCCATGATGAACGCTCCCTGGTGCTCTCGGTCCATCTTTAGGGACAAACGGGCGCCCAGCTTCGTCGACTGGAGGGCCTCCGGAGCCTTCTTTTTGAGGTTCTCCGCGATGTCCAGCACCTTGTTCTTCAACTCGGCCTGCGGCACCGCGAAGTTCACGAACCGCATGTCCGCCGCCTGCTTGCCGGTGATGTTCTCGCCCGACAGCGCCATCCACAGCATGTCCCGGAATGGCATCATCTCTGGGATGTCGAACAACAAGTTTCCACCCGGGGCAATCCCCCAGTTGATCTCCGGCAAACCCAATAGCGCCTCTTCGTCCGCCACCGCAATGTCGCACGCGCAGAGCACGCTGAACGCGGCGCCGAACACGTAGCCGTTCACCATCGCGATCGTCGGCTTCGGCATGTACCGGAGCGACCGGTTCCATACCCCCGCTGCCTCCCCCGCATCCGCCATCCCTCGTGGGTTCTTGAACCCCTCGTAGAAGAACTGCTTCAGGTCCATCCCCGCGATCCACGAGCCTGCGGAACCGGTTAGAACGACAACGCGCGTGTCATTGTCCGCCGCCACGTCCTTCAGCGCGTCCCGCATGTCGAAGTGGAACTGTGGGTTCATCGCATTTCGGGCTTCCGGCCGGTTGAACGTGATCGTCGAGACCTCGTCCACCGTGTCAACCAGCAGTGTGTCGTACTCGAACTGTGCCATTCTCCTACCCCCTCTTGGATGACCGCATCGTATTCGCCGTCCAGATGACGGTCAAACTTGACATCATCCGGCCGACTCTCATAAGCTTCATCAGCGGGGTAGGCAGGCAAGGTCAGTTCCTCTCCCCCGTTGGCTCATCCTCCCACGTAGGTAGCCACGCCGGTTGCCACTTTTGGCGAGATAACTCCCGATCTTTTCGGTTCCGCGCATTCCACGTTTGCCGCCCGCAACCCAAGACATTGGGCTAAGCCCGGCTGGAGTGAATGGCTAAGTACGTTTTCGTCACCGGCGGTGTGGTGAGCTCGATCGGTAAGGGCATCACCGCTGCTGCCATCGGTCGGCTCCTCAAGAGCCGAGGCATCACAGTCTCCGTCCAGAAGCTGGATCCCTACCTCAACGTCGACCCCGGCACTATGTCGCCGTACCAACACGGCGAGGTCTTCGTCACCACTGACGGCGCGGAGACCGACCTCGACTTGGGTCACTACGAACGTTTCATCGATAGCGATCTCACCCAGTCCTCGAACGTCACCGCCGGCCAGATCTACACCGCGGTCATCGCACGGGAGCGCCGCGGGGACTTCCTCGGTGGCACCATCCAGGTCATCCCGCACGTCACCAACGCCATCAAGGCGAAAATCACCGGGAACGCGGAGGAATCCGGGGCCCAGGTCGTCATCGTTGAGGTCGGCGGGACCGTCGGCGACATCGAAAGCCTGCCCTTCCTTGAGGCAATCCGACAGGTCCGGAACGACGTCGGACGTGACGACGCCCTGTTCGTCCACGTCACCTATCTGCCGTACATCATCACCAGCGGTGAACTCAAAACGAAACCCACGCAGCACAGCGTGCGCGAACTCCGGAGCATCGGTATTCAACCGGATGTCATCGCGGCCCGCAGCGACTATCCCATCGATCAGGAAATCATCGAGAAGCTCTCCCTCTTCTGCGACGTTGAGACGCGGGCCGTCATTCCCTTGCCTAACGTGGACACGATTTACCGTGTCCCCGTACACCTGGAAGAAACGGGCCTCGACGCATTCCTCGTCGAGCGACTGGGCCTCGAAGCCGCAGGACCGCCCGACCTCAAGGACTGGCGCGAACTCGTCCGGCGGATCGAGGAGCCCAAGCCGTCCCTATCCATCGCCATCGTCGGGAAATACGTCGAACTCCATGACTCATATCTCTCCGTGAAGGAAGCGCTCCATCACGCGGGCCTCGCCAAGGACGTGAACGTCGATATCGAATGGGTCCCGGCCGAAGACCTGGAGCACCCCAGTTGGGAGCGCTACTTGGAACGGGCTCACGGCATCATCGTCCCTGGCGGCTTCGGCTCGCGTGGGATCGAGGGCATGGTTCGCGCCGCCCGCTACGCTCGCGAACGGGAGTTGCCGTTCCTTGGACTCTGCCTCGGGATGCAGGTCATGGTCATCGAGTACGCGCGTCACGTCCTCGGGTGGATCGGCGCAAACTCCACGGAATTCGACCTCGAGGCCCCATACCCGGTCATCCACATCATGGAGGACCAGGAAAATGTTGAGGCCATGGGCGGAACGATGCGGCTCGGCGCCTATCCATGTGAACTCGTCCCTGGTACTAGGACTCACGACACGTACGCCGTGCCGTCGATCAGCGAACGCCACCGCCATCGATTCGAGTTCAACAACCGCTTCAAACAGGACCTCAGAGATGCCGGCCTCGTAGCGAGCGGTATATATAAGGAAAAGAACCTCGTCGAGATTTGCGAGATTCGCGACCACCCCTTCATGCTCGGCA
>JASLZO010000008.1:0-12835 GCA_030754805.1 Dehalococcoidia bacterium | reverse complement strand
GCAGTCAGTTCCACCCGGAGTTCCAGTCGAGGCCCACGCGGCCTCATCCGCTCTTCCGGGAGTTCGTTGCCGCCGCAACCGCCATCCACCGCGAGGGTGAACAACCTCCGCTCCTACCGGATGGCGAACCGATCCCCGCCCCAACCGACCAACCAGACCCACAAACCCGTGGAATCAGGTCCGCCAGTTAGACGCACACGTCAGCGGACGCCGGAGGAGAATGAGTTGAACGACCAGCAAGAAAAAGACACAAGCACCGAACGACCGCCCGAGACGAACGGAGCGAGCGCGGACGTCGATGGGACTGCTCCTAACGAATCCGTGAACGCTAATGCCAACGGGTCAACCGACGGCTGGGAGCCGGTAACGCCCCCGGATATCCAGAGATCGTCACAGCCACCGATGCTCGACGACGGCCCGTCCGAGACTGGCTCGTCCAGGGAAAACGAATCCTTCGGGAACGGCCAGCCCGGAAACCCGGCGAGCGAGCAAGACCGGCAGCCACGGTCACCCCGTCGAAGGTCTGCGGGTGGCAGGAGGAACCAACGGCCCGGGAACAGACAGCAGGGCGGACCCTCGGGCTACGCGCCGGCCGTGCTGCAACCTGAGCCTCTCGGGCCAGCGGACGGCGGCGAATTCCCTCCGGTGGGCACCGTCGAAGAGAGTACTCAGAGACCCGGGGGGCCGAAACCGCTCGACCCGGAAGACCAAGTGTCCAGCATCCCCGATCTCGAAAAGAAGAGCCGGGGAGAACTGACCGACCACGCGACGAGGCTGGACATCCCGAACGCCTCGTTCCTGCGCCCGGATGAACTCGTCCATCGCATCGTTCAGACTCTCGGTGAGCGCCGCGGCGACGTGAACGCCAGCGGGATCCTGGAGATTATCAACGATGGGTACGGGTTCCTCCGGCACGCCAACCTTCACCACAACATCAACGACGTCTACGTCTCGCAGTCACAGATCCGCAAGTTCGGGCTCCGCACCGGAGACTTCGTCACAGGCCAGATCCGTTCCCCCAAGAGCGGTGAGAAGTTCTACGGACTCCTCCGTGTCGATGCCGTCAATACGCAGGAACCGGAGGTCGCGCGCCACCGGCCTCCGTTCGACCAACTCACCGCGCTCTTCCCGGACGAGTTGTTCGACCTGGAGACATCACAGGGCAACCTCTCGACACGGCTGCTGAACCTCGTCGCCCCAATGGGCAAGGGCCAACGTGGCCTCATCGTGTCCCCACCGAAGGCCGGCAAGACCATTCTTCTCCACCAGATCGCCCATGCGCTGACCATGAAGTACCCAGAGGTTCACGTTATCGCTGCACTGATCGGCGAGCGCCCCGAGGAAGTGACCGACTGGAGGCGGACCGTCGCGGGTGTCGAGGTCGTCGCGTCCACCTTCGATGAGCCAGTGGAAGAACATACACGCGTTGCGGAGATCGCGCAGGAGCGCGCCAAGCGACTCGTTGAAGCCGGTCAGGACGTCGTCATCCTCCTGGATTCCATCACACGCCTCACGCGCGCTTACAACCTGGCTGCTCCCTCCAGTGGCAAGACGCTCTCCGGCGGGATGGACCCCGTCGCCCTGTATCCACCCAAGCGCTTCTTCGGCGCGGCCAGGAACACCGAGGAGGGCGGAACGCTCACCATCATCGCGACCTGTCTCGTCGATACCGGTTCGCGCATGGACGAGGTCGTCTACGAAGAGTTCAAGGGAACCGGCAACATGGAAGTCCATCTGGACCGGAAGCTTGCCGAACGTCACACCTATCCGGCTATGGAGATCCTCAAGTCCGGCACCCGGCGTGACGAGCGCCTGTACGACGAGAGCACGTTCAAAGGAATCATCACCCTTCGACGCATGTTGGCGTTGCTTTCCAGTAGCCAGATGGACTCCGCCGAGGCCACCGAGAAGATCCTCGACCGGCTCTCCAAGACCAAGGACAACGCGAGATTCTTGGCGACCCTCGCCAAGGAGATTTAGCACCGGCGCTCCACGCCCCCTAGCGTGAGCTGGAATCATGACGGGGTTTTTGTACCGTTTTTAGAGTTGGTTCGAAAAATAGGCCATTTTCCCTTGACACTGCCAAATAGGCCACCTATAGTCGGCGCCGTGGCGATACCCGTGCCATGCACGGGTGTAGTCGCTGTGTGAGCGGCGTCGTGACAAGGGTCGGGCGGCGGATTGCCACGAGAGATCCCCGATTGGGGGGGTGATTGCCGGCAAATCGTCGATTGACGCTTTTCGCGATAGGTATCACTATGTAAGCGCGGGAGAAAGTGGATGGGTTTCGTGACCGGCCAAGAACGTCTCGGGACTCACACCACTCATGGCTTCTTGGATAGTGGGAGGAAGGCGTAATGCGGAAACGCGAACCCTGGTCTTGCCGGAGCCCGACGAAGGCTTTGTCACAGAGCAGTTACAGCCCTTTGAAACTCCCCGACTCTGCGGCCCCGAATGCCCCATCAGGGGCAGGGGCCAGAAACGATTTCCTGAAGGGGGAAACACGTGAAGCGTAAAGTTTCGGCGATTCTAGTCATCTCGGCGGTCCTGCTATCGTTGCTGCCAATGGGTATCGTTAGCGCGGCCCAGGGAACCCTCGACTACGTGGATCCCACCTCGGCTTTCCCGCAGGCAACGGGAACCGCGAACGTCGACGGCTCAACAGCGACGAACATCATCAAGTTCAAGGTCACTGACGGTGACCTCAATACGGCGGCATCCTTGACGGGCGCCCACTACCTACTCGGTACAGCCGGCGCGAGTGATACGTTTGCGGTCGATGCGACGGTTCAGCCCGTGGTGGCTGCATCGAGCGTCTACGACCTCCAGACGAGCTCGTCTTACATCCCGTCGATCGCGCCGGACGGTAGTTCGATAACGGTCCACACGACCAGGTCCGAAGCGGTCGCGACGCGGTTCACATCGGCAGATGTGACGGCGAACGTCACCTCGGACACGGACCTCACTGCTGACCTCTCGAACACGAGCCGGGTCAAGATCAGCGTTGAGGACCAAACCGGCACCGACGCGACGGGTACCACGGTTACGGTCACCATCAAGGGCACCTCCGTAAACCCGGTCACGCTGGTTGAAACGGCCGATGTTACAGAGGCCGAGACGATTACGGTGGCAACAGGTGTAACCAGTACCGCGAGGACGACCACGTTCTTCAAGGCGGGCACGGTTTCATTCCAGACCAGCGACACGACGACAGGCGCTGACGGCTACACCCTCTCCTTGATCGAGACGTTGACCGTTGCCGCTAAATTCACCTACGGCCAGATGAACGACACGGACAGCGGAGCCGGTACAACGGCGTCCGCGTACAGCCAGACCGTCACGGTGACGAGCACCTCCGACTCTTCAGGCGCCAGCCTGACGCTGCTGGAGACAACCTCGGCGACGGAAGCGATCAGCAAGACGTCAGGTGTGTTCCAGCGCGTCGTGGCGAACTGGTCGGCTTGGAAGGCGGCCAAGTCTGCGACACCGGTCAGCGCGACGGGCGTCGCCCTGATCGATGGCACGTTGAGACTCAGCATTACAGCCAGGCAAGTTTCCGCGGCCGCTCAGGCTCACCAGTTCGTAAGCACTGACAATCTTGCCGCGGTCATATTGGCCATGGGTGAGAACGACCCGAACGTTACTGACGTCGCGTCGACCACGGTGGACGAGAGGAAGAATGCTGCCGGTGCGACGTGGATCACCAACACCGCGTCAGCGCTGGGCCTGAACACTGGCACCGCGACTTGGGCGGAACTGGACTCGATCGTCATTGCGGTCTCAAACAACGACACCGTCACCCTGTCGTACGCTGACGCGAACGGCGCGGTGGTTACGAAGACGATCACGGTTGACCTATCCAAACCGGCGATCTCCGGCTCTTCACCGGCCGGGAGTTCGTACATCAACTCGACGACCCCACGGTTCGAGGCCACGATCAACGAAGCTGGTTCAGGTCTTGACCTGACGAGCGCGTCCACGGTTGTGGTAACGGTTGACGCTGTCGTACTGAACGAAGCTGTCACCGCGGTCGGTGGTGGCGTCTACCAGATTCTCGCGTTGAACAACGCAGCGTTGGCTGCCGGTGCGCATACGTGGAGCGTTTCTACCGTCGACAAGGTCGGGAACACCGGTACGACGGGTTCGCTGGCATTCACGGTGGACACGACGAAGCCGACGGTTACCGCTGCAGCGACTGGTATCGGGCTCAAGTTGGCCACTGGGTCGACGACGGACTACGTTGAGTTCGCCAGCAGTGACTGGATCCGCGTAACGATGAGCGAGAAGGTCATGAGCGCGGATGCAGCTGACTTCGATGTCGCCGGGACCCTGGCCGCCGATGTTTCGGTCCAGAAGAAGGTGACGCAGTTGGTCGGCGGCGCGAGCACCGACCTGCGTACCAACGTCTACGTAAAGACGGCCGCGACTCTCGACCCGGCGGCCAAGCCTAAGGTGAGCATCGTTGGTGCCGTTACGGACCTTGCCGGCAACGCAGCGCCAACAGGTACCGCGACCGGTGCGTCCGCGACACCAAGCGACCAAATCAAGCCGACCCTGACCCTCTCGGTCTCCCCGACCCTCGGGAAGAGCGCCACCGTTGTGACAATCACTGTTACTTCGAACGAAGCGCTCCAGGGAGACGTTCCGTCGATCAAGGTATCGGCCGTTGGCGTCGCAACCTCCAAGGTGGCGACTAACTCCTGGACCGCGAGTTACACGATCTCCGGCGAAGGAGAGTTCGAGGCTTCTGCCGATGCGACTGACTCTGCCGGTAACTCGGCAACTATGAAGACGGCGAAGTTCCAGGGAGACGTAACGGGACCAGTGATGTCCTTCTCCCTCGTCGATTCGAATAGCACGACGGCAGGGGTGCAGCTGGAGACGTCAGATGTCCTCTTCGTCTCAGTCGTTGCCGCTGAATCCGCCGAGTACGTCGGCGATACGCACAACACAGTGACGATCTCGGCGGCCTCGCTCTCGTCCCTGACGAAGCTGGGCGGCACGGTCGTCGGCACGGCAACCACGCTCGCAGCCGCGGACTTCCAGTCCACCGATAGCATCAACTTCGTATACGGCGCGGCCGACTTGGCCCTCGGCGCATACAAGCTGTCGGTGACAGGGACGGATACCGCAGGGAACAAGGGATCCGCAGCGACGCAGGAGTTCGAGGTCGTCGCTCAGACCAGCTCCTCAATCGCGGTCAACCCCGGATGGACGTTGATCTCCATCCCAGGTGCACCGCAGGACTCGACCATCTCCGGCGTATTCGAAGGGACGAACTCGGTCACCGAGGTCTGGAGCTTCAATAACGCCTCGAAGGTCTGGGAATACGCCCAACTAACGGACGGTGTCTGGGAAGGCACGCTGATCCAGATCACCGACGGGCGGGCTTACTTCGTCCGAGCGACCACGTTCGCTCCGGTCAAGGTGTTGGTACAGCGGTTCAGCCCGCAACGGGTGCAGCCGCAGTACGCGCTGACGAAGGGCTGGAATGGCATCGGGTACACACCTGCAGGTGCTGAAACTTCCATCGCCGCCTCAACCTACCTGTCCTCGCTTGGTTCTGGCGGGTGGGGTGTGGTCCGCTGGTGGAACCCGACGCTGCAACAGTACGAATCGGCCTGGTCAACTGGGACGTGCACAGCGGGCTTCCCAAGCCTTTCCGGTAACGCTTGCAGCGCGACCGTCGCTGGAGACGCGGCAGCCGTCAAGGCTGGCCAAGGCTACCTGCTCTACGTCGCGAAGGATGGGACTCTGGCTCCGTAACACAACGGACATAGAGGTAGGCCAACAGGTCAACGAGAAGCGCCCCCACCGATTCCGGTGGGGGCGCTTTCTTGTCTGGTTCGGGCCCCCGGAGGGAGTGCGCTGCAGCTCTGGCGCCCTGCGGCGGGATTCATGCTCCGACTGGCTCAGTAAGAACTGAGATTCAGGATGACGACCGGGGTTCAGGTGAGCGCTTCTCGGGATCAGATCGTCGACAGACCGGAAAGACCACTCGCCCTGGCCCGTTCCCTCAGGAGAAGCGGCTCAAAGGTGGGAGGCGCTAGTCGCCCTCTTCGGTTTGGTCCCGATCGTGGTCGCCGGTGCGGGTGAGCGTCGCGAGCAGGAGCATGGCCCCGAGGACGATCAGCGAAACGATAACGACCAGACGTGTGGGATTCTTCATCTTTCGTGTTTACCCACCGGCGATGGCCGGGACGATTACGATCTCGTCACCGTCACTGAGACCAGTGTCGAGACCGCGGATGTAGTGGACGTCGTTGCCGTTTAGGAAGATCGAGATGAATGGATGGATGTCCCCACTGTCCTCGTCCAACACGCGATCCCGCAGTCCGGGGAACTTCTCATCGAGCGCATCGATCGCTTCGGCGAGCGTCCCCAAAGGGACGTCTAGGTGGTCCGCGCCGTCGGTGATCCGGCGAAGCGCAGTGGGGACCTTCAGCGATGCAACCATGTGCCGTTCCTTACTCGTTACCGGCCCGCCGGGTAGGCCCGGCGGCCTGAGCCCGGTGAAGATTCAGTATACGGCCCGTGCCACCGCTGACCCTGGCCGTCTAGCCGCTGAGCGCGTCCTTGATCCGGTCGAAGAATCCACGATCCCCGGCGGATGCGCTCAACTCGTCTGTGTCCGGCAGCGTGGCTGCCAGTTGCTCCATGAGCGACCGCTGTTCGGCGGATAGCCGTTCCGGTACCACCACCGATACCACCACAATGATGTCGCCCCGGCGTCGCGTCGCATGCACGTCCGGGACACCTCGCCCCCGAAGTCGGAACGCATGGCCCGATTGGACGCCCGCGGGGATCCGGAGGGTCTCTTCCTCGCCTTCCAGGGTCGCCACCGTCGTTTCGGTTCCGAGGGCAGCCTGTGCCATGTTCACCGGAAGCTCGTACACAAGATCGAGGTCCTCCCGTTCGAAACGGGCGTGGGGCGCCACGTTCATGTCGACGTAAAGGTCACCCGGAGGCCCTCCGTTCACGCCTGCCTCCCCCTCACCGCCGAGCCGGATCCGGTTCCCGTCGGCAACGCCGGCCGGGACCGTGACCAACACCTTCCTTGGGTTGCGGATGCGGCGCGTGCCGTGGCATGCGCCGCATGGATCGGAGATCGTCGTCCCCTCGCCCTTGCAGCGGCTGCACGGCGTGATGTTCACGTACTGCCCGAATAGGCTCTGTTGACTGCGACGGACCTCTCCGCTCCCTTTGCAGAGCGTGCAGACGACCGGTGACGAGCCGGGTGCGGCTCCGCTGCCACGACAGGTCGAGCATTGCTCGTACCGCGGGAATTCCACCTCGGTTTCTGTACCTAACACGGCGTCCACGAACGAGATGTCCACCTCGATACGCAGATCGTCTCCCCGTTGAGCAGAGGACCGCGTCCTGCCCCGGTTGTTCCCCATGCCGCCGAAGAAGGCGTCAAAGATATCGCCGAACCCGCCTGTGGATCCCGCCGCCCCATCGAACCCCCGGCCGCCGATCCCCTCTCCGTTCAACCCGGCGTGCCCGAACCGGTCGTAGACGGCCCGCTTCTCGGGGTCCCTCAGGATCTCGTACGCCTCGTTGATCTCCTTGAACCGGCCCTCCGCATCGGAGTTCTTGTTCCGATCCGGATGGAAGTCGAATGCGAGCTTTCGGAACGCCTTCTTGATGTCCTCGGGGGTCGCCCCCCGGGGAACGCTCAAAACGTCGTAGTAATCGCGCTTGGTGGTCATCGCTGCTGGTCGAGATCCCGGTCCCGAGCACCTTGGAACGTGCCCGCATACATCGTCATGAGTATAGCTGTGGGTACGTGCGGTAAGTCAGCGGTCGCCGCTTGCCCCATCTGGACCAATGTTCGAAAGCCATTCTTTCAACAGTTGCCCGTCGTTCAGCAAGGCCCCCGCCGCAGTGTCCGGGTCCAGGTCACCGCTCTCCACCTCTCGCAGCAACGAACCCACGTTTCCGTCCGCCCCGGCTGCCCGTCGCACCCTTGCGTGGATTTCCTCGCGGATGGAGCGCATCAGTTCCCTGCGGCGTTGTTCCTTTCGTGTCGACTCCAGGTGGCCCAACTCCGCCGAGACCCGTAGGTGGTCCGCAATCGAGGCTGCCAACTCTTCGATCCCGATACCGCGGAAAGCCTGTGCCTCGAGGACCGGCACCTCCCACCATTCCGTCATTCGTGTACCTAGGTGCACGTTCAACGCTAGGTCTGCGGCCATGCGTTTCGCCCCAGTCCGGTCCGCCTTGTTCACGACGAAGATGTCGGCGATCTCCATCAGCCCCGCCTTCATAGTCTGGATCGCGTCTCCCGCCTCCGGCACTACGACGACGACCACCGTGTCCACGGCGTCCATCACGTCCAGCTCCGTCTGTCCAACTCCCGCCGTTTCCAGGAGGACAATATCCATCCCGGCTGCGTCAAGGAGCTTCAGCGTCCGCGGAGCGACTGCCGATAGGCCACCGGACGCCCCACGTGTCGCCATGCTGCGGATGAATACGCCGGGGTCTAGGTAGTGGTCTCGCATGCGTACCCGGTCACCCAGAATCGCGCCCCCGCTGAAGGGGCTCGACGGGTCGACACCCAGCACGCCAACGGCCTTTTCGGCATTGCGGTAGTGCTTGATCAGCGCCTCGACCAGCGTGCTCTTCCCGGCCCCCGGTGGGCCCGTGATCCCCACGCGGTGACTCCGGCCCAGCGCGGGCCGGACCCGTTCCATGACCTCGGGCACCGCCGGATCTCCACGTTCGACCAGGCTGATCACGCGCGGCAGCGCATTCCGGTCACCGTCGAGCAGGCGAGTTACCAAGTCGTCGATTTTAGGTGGAAGCGTTGCCATCGCCCCCATTCTGCCGGACGATTGCTCAACGGGCTAGGCCGCGCAACCCTGCCTTGACCAGCTCGAACGGCAGCGGAATAGTGCGGCCAGGCGAACCGGTCTAGCGTGGGACGTGCCACGAATGGTCATGGAAGAAGCACATGAGGAAGAACGCCAGCCTCCGGTGGATGACGACACTCCGCCCGAGCCGGCCGGGTTATCTCGCGGACCCGCCGCCGCTCGGGACGGTCCTGGGTTTAGCGACAGGATGCGTTCGAATACTCAAGGGCGAACTCGCCAGCATGCCCGGAACGCTTCTCGAACGTCCGACGCCGTTCACACCCGATATCGGCTCCCAGCACGGAAATAGACACCGCCGGAATATTCGACTTAGCCTCGACCATTCTGAGGTCCTCCCGGGGCGGGAGGATTACCGCAACGTCGCCGGACTTCATCTTCTGCTTCCTCGTCTGCGAGAGCTTCAGCCGGCCACGTGATTCCTCTTGCCGGAACACACGGCTGACCTGGCTCCCCTGGTACAGGCCCGTGACGCCCCAGGTGTCGTGGTCGTGGATCGGCATCTTCACCCTAGGTGCCACCGCCAGGGCAACGATCGCCACGTTCCGGTCGGAAGACCGGTACAGCAGGTACTGTGAATACCCCCGGTCGTCGGACACGGCCTTGAACTCAGGGGCAAGGAAATCCTCCATCAACAGGTGCTGGAGGGGTTCGATGAGCGCCTTCAGGCGTTGTTCCGGCTCCCGCGCCCGAGTTAGCACGCCCTGCGCTTCGAGAAGAAACGCATCGAAGGCGCGATGCTCCAACAGCAGATCCGTCGTCATCGTCAGGTGGTGTGAGACTCAGACTTCGCGGAACTCACCCTCGACCGTTTTCGAATCGTCTGCCTCCGAATCCTCGTCCCCATCTTCGTCGCTGCCGGGCATCTCCCCGTCAAAGGCCCCGTCCATGGGAGTGCCATCCTCGGCGGGCTGGTAGATCGCGGCACCGATCTCCTGCGCCTCCGCGGTCAACTGTTGAAGAAGATCGGTCAGGCGTTCCTTCGGTGCGTTCTGCTCGAGCGCCTCCCGAACTTCCTTCACGCGACCCTCCGCTCGGGTCTTCAGCTCCTCCGGGATCTTGTCGACGTTCTCGGAGATTGTCTTTTCCGTCGAATAAGCGATCGAATCCGCGTTGTTGCGCAGTTCTACCTCTTCCCGTTTCACCGCGTCCTCTGCGGCATGCATCTCTGCCTGCTCGCGCATCTGCTCGATCTCGTCGGGCGTCAGGCCACTCCCTGCTTGGATGACGATCCGCTGCTCTCGCGACGTCGCCTTGTCGGTGGCGCTCACGTTGAGGATCCCGTTCGCATCGATATCGAACGCGACCTCGACCTGTGGCAGGCCGCGCGCCGCCGGCGGGATCCCATCGAGGATGAACTTGCCCAGCGACTTGTTGTCGGTGGACATCGCCCGTTCTCCCTGTAACACGTGGATCTCGACGCTCGACTGCCCATCCGCGGCCGTCGAGAACACTTGGCTCTTGGACGTCGGGATGGTCGTATTCCGGGGAATGATTGGCGTCGAGACGCTACCAAGCGTCTCGATGCCCAATGTCAACGGCGTAACGTCGAGGAGCAATACCTCCTGGACATCTCCCGTCAGCACTCCACCCTGGATCGCGGCGCCGACCGCCACGGCCTCGTCCGGGTTCACGGACTTATTCGGCTCCTTGCCGAAGATCTCGCGGACCTTCTCCTGGATGCGCGGCATCCGCGTCTGTCCGCCGACCAAGACCACTTCGTTGATCTCCCCCTGAGCGATACCCGCGTCCTCGATTGCCTGTCGGCACGGTCCTTCCGCCCGGTCCACGAGGTGCGCGGTCAGTTGTTCCAGGTGCGCCCGCGTCAGCATCATCGTCAGGTGCTTGGGTCCACTCGCGTCCGCCGTGATGAACGGCAGGCTCACCTCGGTCTGCGTCACCGTCGATAGTTCCTGTTTCGCGCGTTCCGCCGCCTCCCGGAGGCGCTGCATCGCCGTCTTGTCTTTGCGCAGGTCGATCGTCTCCTGCTTCTTGAACTCGTCGATTAGCCAGTCCACGACCGCCATATCGAAATCGTCGCCGCCTAGGTGCGTATCACCGGCGGTCGCACGGACCTGGAACGTCCCCTCGCCGATATCGAGGATTGAGACGTCGAACGTCCCTCCTCCGAGGTCGAACACCGCCACGGTCTCCTCGCCCTTCTTGTCTAGGCCGTATGCGAGCGCCGAGGCCGTCGGTTCATTGATGATCCGGAGCACGTTTAGCCCCGCGATCGTTCCCGCGTCCTTCGTCGCTTGCCGTTGTGAGTCGTTGAAATAGGCCGGCACCGTGATTACCGCGTCGGTGACGGTCTCGCCTAGGTACGCCTCGGCGTCGCTCTTCAACTTCTGAAGGATCAGCGCGGAAACTTCAGGTGGGGTCAGGTCCTGGTCGGCCAGCGAGACCTTCACGTCCCCATTCGGAGCCTCGGCGACCTCGTACGGGAGCAGGCTGATGTCCTGCTGGACCGCGGTGTCCGAAAACTTGCGCCCGATGAACCGTTTCACGCTGAAGATCGTGTTCTCCGCGTTGGTCACCCCTTGGCGCTTCGCGACGAGCCCCACCAGGCGCTCCCCACCCTTGTTCACCGCGACCGTTGATGGCGTCAGGCGGTTGCCCTCTGCCGTTGGGATCACGACGCCATCGCCGCTCTCCATCACCGCGACGACGCTGTTTGTCGTTCCCAGGTCGATTCCGATGGCCTTTGCCATTCCCTACCTACTCCCTGTCCTCTGTTGATTCGGAACCAGGTTCTTCTGGCTCCGGCGTGTCTGCTTCTTCTTCTGTCTCATCACCGGACGGGACGTTTCCGTTCCCGACCTGCACCAGGGTTGGCCGTAGGACGCGGTCGTAAAGCTGGTATCCCTTCTGGATCACCTGCACCACCTGCCCCTCCGGTCCATCCGCCTGCGCGATCGACTCGTGCACGTTCGGGTCGAATTCCTTACCCTGCGCGTCGATCTCCTCAACCCCGCTCGCTTCCAGCAGTGCTAGGATTTTCCGGTGGATGATCGCGATTCCTTCGATCCACGTCATTCGCGCCATCGTGATTGGGAGCGCGCTCAACGCTCGGTCCATGTCGTCGGCCACTCCGAGCATCTGTCCGAGCGCCGGCGCGCCGCCGTACTTCAGCGCGTCCGTTCGTTCCTGGTCAGCCCGGCGCTTGTGGTTCGCATAGTCCGCCTGTGCCCGCTGCCAGCCGGTGAAGTTGTTCTCCGCGCGGTTCCTCTGGAACTCGAGCAGGGCTTCCCAATCCTCGACCGTCCGGTCCTCTGCTGCCTTGTCCTTTGCTTCGGACGCTAGGTCGACCTCGGAGGTGGCAGCCTCTTCGAAGGCCTCTTCTTTCTCCGGCTGTGTCTCGTCAGCGGTGGTCATTTCGGTTCCTATCGTTCGGGGTGTCGGACTTGCAGGATTCGGTCGTCGGTCAGTTCGTTGAGTTGCTCGGCAGCCCGGCATGGGTCTGTTCCATGACGATATCCGACAACACGTCCGCGACGTACCGAACGGACGGGATCGCCTCCGAGTACGGCATCCGCATCGGGCCCATGACGGCAATCGTCCCCCGCCCCATGGCGGGCTCCCCATACGTGGCCACGACCGCGCCGTAAGGATGCAGGAACGACTCTCCGTGTTCGTGGCCGATCACCACTCTGACGTCGCCGATCGGCACGTCCAACGGCTGAAGCGCCGCCACCAGCGTCCCGGCGTCCAAAGCCTCCAGCAGGCCACGGATCGGGGCGCTGTCCTCGAATTCGGGCTGGTTCATCACCTGGCTGAACCCGTACACGAACGGCCCATCGCCGACCGTTTCGTCCGCCCGGTCCATCAGCGCCAGCACGGCGTTCATGATCACCATCTCGAGGCCATCGGCCTGGGCCATGGCGAGCGCCCTCCGTATCTCGGAGGGCGAACTGCCCGCGTATGCATCAGAGAGAGTCCGCCCAAGTCGCTGAAGTGCCTCC
>JASLZO010000089.1:5071-5336 GCA_030754805.1 Dehalococcoidia bacterium | reverse complement strand
AGACGCGGTCATCGTCACGGGCAAGCTGATCGGAAGCCCCAACATCTTCGTCAGGACGATGATCGAGAAGGAACTCGGCCTATCTCCAGACGAGGCCACCGTCCCCTGGAAGGACGCCGCCGTGATGTCCGCGTCGTTCCTTCTAGGCGCCGCGGTCCCCATCGCTCCGTACGTCTTTCTCGACGGCGGAATCGTCGTTGCCCTCTCTCTCGTCGGGACCGGGGTCGCCCTGTTTGCCATGGGCGTCGGAAAGACGGCGCTCACG
>JASLZO010000089.1:0-5061 GCA_030754805.1 Dehalococcoidia bacterium | reverse complement strand
CGGAACCCGGCCCGCTCGGGCGCCGAGATACTGGCCATCGGGCTCCTGGCCGCCATGGCCGGCTATTTCCTCGGTGCCGTCATCCCGACCTTCTTCGAGAGCGCCGTCTGACCGTCACACTCGTACCGTTTGCCTGCAAGTCCCATGTGTGACATCCATTTCGGACAGGTATACTGATCGCCGACCGGAGACAGACTTGGTTTCTGCCTCGCCGCGCCCTCATGCAGACGCCGCGAGCGGATAAGACTGGGAGGTCCCAAAGCTGCCATGACGTACATCATTGCGGAGCCCTGCATCGACCTGAAGGACGGAGCTTGCGTTGACGTCTGTCCGGTCGACTGCATCCACACCACCGACGAAGACAACATGTATTACATCCATCCCACCGAGTGCATCGACTGCGCCGCCTGCGAGCCCGTGTGTCCTGTCACTGCCATCTTCGAAGAGAGCGAGACCCCGGAGGAATGGATTTCCTTCATCGAACTCAACAAAGAATGGTTCGAAAAATCCGCCTGAACGACAGCCGGTAATCGATCAAAACAAGGGGGGCCTGCGGGCCGCCCTTTCATTTACAAGACAACTGATTCCGTCTACCGGCTCATTTCTCGAACAATACGAACACCTCACGATTCCCCTTCGGTCCCGCGAGAACGGACCCGGCAACCCCACGTACCCGCAACCCGAGCTCCAACCCCGCCAGGCACACTTTCCCGACTGCGCCGGCTCGGACCCGGGGGTCTCGCACGATCCCCCCGCGTCCGACATCCCCTCGTCTTGCCTCGAACTGCGGTTTCACGAGCCCGATGATCCGCCCCCCCGCGACCACGGTGTCGACCACGCTTGGCAGCACCACCACCAGCGAGATGAACGAGACATCGATTGTCGCGAGTCCAACAGGTTCGTCCACCGGCAGCGCGAACCGCGCGTTCACGCGCTCCCTCACCACGACCCGCGGGTCTTGTCTGAGTTGCCACGCCAGCTGACCATGCCCCACGTCGATTGTATGGACCCGCGTTGCCCCGCGCTGGAGCAGGCAGTCGGTGAACCCTCCTGTCGATGCCCCAACGTCGACCGCTATCAGCCCATCAACGTCGATAGAAAACGCGTCGAGTGCCCCCGCGAGTTTCTCCCCTCCTCGGCTCACGAATGATGGGCTGCTCCGGACCGAGACCTCCAACTCCGGCGACACCAACGTTCCCGGCTTCGGAGATCCACGGATCGGCCCGATGATGTCGACCGCTCCGGCAAGCACCAGCGCCCGCGCCTTCTCACGGCTTACGGCGAGGCCGCGCGCCACTAGCAGTTCATCCAGGCGAACCCGTCCCGTCTTGGCGCCCGTGTGTCGTTGACCCGTCATAGGGGCGCCCGTATCATCGCCGCGACTCTGGCCAAGATTCTATGAGGAGGGACCCGAGATTGAGACACGGCCAGCCCGCGCCGGTCGTCTCGAACGAGAGCTTCGCTCGAGCATGGTTGCGGCTTCTTCGCCCTAGGCAATGGGCCAAGAACACCCTCTTGCTCCTCCCGTTCGCATTCACCGTCGATCTCGCATGGGACCCATCAGACCCCTCCGGCGCCCTGGCGCTCCTCAAGTTCGCGTTGCTCGGTTTCCTTGCCTTCTGTGCCCTCGCGAGTGCCGGCTACATTATCAACGACCTCCTGGATATGACCCGAGACCGTACTCATCCGGCAAAGCGGTTGCGCCCGCTCGCTTCCGGGCGCGTCTCCCCGAATCTCGCGGTGTTTGTCGCGACGTTCTTGTTCGCCATCGGCGTCGCCGGGACCTTCTCCATCAACCTTGCCACCGGCCTCGTAGGGGTCGGGTATGTGGCTCTCACGCTCAACTACTCCACCTTCCTGAAGCACGTTCTGATTCTGGATGTCATCGCCGTCGCCGGTGGGTACGTTCTCCGAGTTTTCGCCGGCGCCGTAGCGATCGACGTACCGATCTCACCCTGGCTCTACCTGTGCGCTGTCCTCGGCGCGTTGTTCATCGCCATCGCCAAGCGGCGCGCGGAGGCCCAGATCCTCGAGGCCGCGGGCCCCGAACACCGTCCAACGTTGGGCGGCTACACCCTTCCTCTCCTGGACCAATTCAATGCTGTTGTCATGCCATCTACGCTCATGGCGTACGCGCTCTACACGTTCACCGCGGCGAACCTGCCCGACCAGATGATGATGACGATACCGTTCGTCATCTACGGCATCTTCCGGTACCTCTACCTCTCGCACGTCCGGGGCTTCGGTGGAGCCCCCGAGGAAGCCCTTCTGGAGGATCCACCGCTGCTGCTGACGGTCGTCGGGTGGATCGTCGCCTCCATTTCGATTCTCGTGGCCTTCCCGAGGCCGTAGGAGCATGAATGAGCCACCCGGCCCGGGAGGCGGTCGCCGGCGTCAGAGGAGATTACGATCCGCACGGAGGCGTGCCGAGCGGAAGAAGACCGAGATTTCGCCCACGGCGAACCGCATCCTGGTCGGGATGGGCCTGGTCTTCGCGGTCATCCTCGCCCTGTTCGCATTCGGTATCAGTGGCTTCGTCGTTCGGGTGGCGATGCCATTCATCATCGATGGTGATATTGCATTCTTGGTCGGAAGCGCGATCATCGTCGCCCTCGGCGCAGCTGCCGTTTCCATCGCGGGCACCGGTATTGTTCGCGGTATCCCTTTCCACATCTTCGGGGTAATCGGGCCCTTCACGGTCGGAAGCACACTCGAGCCCTTCCGAGAACTCACCATTCTCGGCCCGCTCATCTACCTCGCGGCTTGGTGCTGGGCATTCCTCGGTGAATCCGGGTATCGCCTCATCCGGTCGGGCCGCGGCCGAAACCTCAATGGATCGGACTACCTGGCAACTGCGGACCCGCCCCCCTCGACTCCTTGAGGAGCCGGTGAGGCTCTGTGTATCATCGATTCCTAGCGAAGGGGAGAAGGTGGGGAACCCGTCAGCGTCCGCGTATCGAGTTAGCGTCATCGCTGAGTATTCCCAACGGCGACGCCTCTCACAACGATGGATCCGAGAACTCGTTCGGGGCGTTCTCGCGGCTGAGGACGTCTCGCCGCGCAGCCGGATTGAAGTCTTGCTGGCTGGCGACGAAACCGTCAGGCAACTGAACGCGATTCATCTGTCGGAGGACGCGGTTACCGACGTGCTTTCCTTCCCGGCGATCAACGGCGTCGAGACTGAAGGCTTCCCCGCCATCTCAGGAGGTTGGAGGGACATCGGCCAGATCGCAACATCTGTCCCACAGGCTAATCGACAGGCGGTCGAGCAGGGGCACGGGCTCCAGGACGAGGTCGCTCACCTCATCGTGCACGGCGTCCTGCACCTCCTGGGATTCGACCACCAGGAGGTCGTCGACGAAGCCCGGATGCGACAACACGAAGAGACATTGTTGAGAGAGATCGCCGGCATATCGGTGGGTGGGATGCACAAGACGAAGGCCCACAAAGCGCTGGCGGGCGCCCCGGCAGGCCCATGACCAACCAGCAGGTCCTGTATCGGAAGTGGAGGCCACAACGGCTCTCAGAAATCGTTGGGCAGGGTCCCATCACCCGGACGCTCCTGAACGCGTTGGAAAGTCAACGCGTCGCCCACGCCTACCTCTTCTCCGGACCCCGCGGGACGGGCAAGACCAGCACGGCGCGCGTCCTGGCGAAAGCGCTCAACTGCGAGACCAACGACGGTAGGGGTGAACCCTGCGGCGCCTGCCCGACTTGCCTCGATGTAACCGCCGGCTCCTATATCGACCTCATCGAGATTGACGCGGCGACCAATCGTGGTATTGACGAGGTCCGAGACCTACGCGAGAAGGTCGATTTCATGCCCGCCGCCGGAAGAGTGAAGGTCTACATCATCGACGAAGTCCACATGATGACGACCCCCGCCTTCAACGCCCTCCTGAAGATTTTGGAAGAGCCACCGGCGCACGTCTACTTCGTCTTGGCGACCACAGAGCCGCATCGCGTCCCGCTTACCGTCGCCTCTCGTTGTCAGCGCTTCGATTTCCGTCGCGTCGCCAACGAGGACGCCACCACGCGCCTCCAACAGATTGCCGACGCGGAGGGCTTCCAGATAGACCCTGCCGCCCTCGACGCCGTCATCCGCGCATCCAGCGGCAGCCTCCGCGACGCCTCGAACCTCCTGGAACAGGTCGTTCTGACCGCCGGGTCCCGTGCGACGATTGAAGACGCACGGGAGATGCTTGGCCTCGGTGGTTCGACCCGGGCCCGTGGGCTTATCGACGCTCTGATGGTCAAGAACGACCTCGCCGAGGCGTTACGGGGCCTTGGCCGGCTCCAGGTCGAGGGCATGGACATGAAGCAGGTCCACGTCGAACTCATCGAGGAACTGCGTACCCTCATGCTCGTCGGGGCCGGCGCTGAGGAGGTCCTCGACCTCCCCGATGACCAACTCGCTGACGTTCGAGAAACTGCTAGACAGATCGATCTCGACGATGTCCGCGCGGCCCTCGCCATCGTTGCCCCGCTTTCGGTTCCATCGGGCGGGTTACCGCTGCCCTTGGAACTCGCTTTCGCCGACATCTATCTGAGGGACTCCGCCTCGTTCGAAAAGAACGAGAGGCCTCCCGGGGTCGACGTGGATTCTTCAACGCCACTACCATCCGTCCGGCCTACTCGGCCGTCTGCGAACGAGCCGGCTCCCGCGGCCACTCCCGCTTCCGATCCTCCGCCAGTGCATGCTCCGTCAGAAACACCAGAGCCAATATCGTTGACGAAAGAAACCCAAACGGCTGATGCCCAGACCGAAGAACCGCCTGCAACAGAGACGGCCGAGACCGTCCCGCCACCCACTGACCAACCTCTCGCGATTGAGACTCGGCCCGTGGCCGCGGGCCAACCCCCGGATCAACCCCCCGCCGCTGACATCGGCGGCGACCTCGACCTCGACAGCCTTCGATCCCGGTGGAGGGAGATAGTCGATGGACTTCGCGGGGTCGGCTCAAGCGGCAACCTGGACGCCTTTCTCCGTAGCGTCTCGGTCCCGATTGCCATTGAGGGCGACACCCTCGTCATCGGCTTCTACCATGACTTCCACAAGAA
>JASLZO010000088.1 GCA_030754805.1 Dehalococcoidia bacterium | reverse complement strand
GGCATACATGTCCGCCGCACCGCCGGCGTTAGCAGCGTACGTGCTGTGGTGGATCGGATTGAAATCCCGGTTCGCGCCGGCCGCCATCACCATGCGTTGGACCGTCAAGGGGTACTGGACCTCGTTGATCTCGTCACCCTCGTTCACGTCGTCCCAGTAGCGCTGCTTGCCCCAGTCCACCATCGTGTTCGCCTTTGACTCGATCGCTCTCGCCGGTTTCTCGGCGCTCTCGTTGCCTCCACCGGGGCGTCCGCCGCCGGCCGGCTGCGGATTCGGCACAAAGCTGTAGAGGGTCATCTTCTGTCGGGAGACTCGCTCTCCCCGTTGGTTTTAGTAGAGCGACTCGTACGTCGAGAATGCCCCGTCACCCACGCGCGTCTTGCGCGGGTTCACGTCCAGCAGCGTCTGTGAGACCTGGGTGACCCTATCGCCGAGGTACAGCGGCTTCAGGAACTCCACCTCCAGGTCAGTGACGAAGCCTGCGGTCCCTGCCGTCGGCACCTTCTCCACCTTCCCCGCGCGCCCCGTCCCTGCGACGGTAAAGTGCGGGTCGTCTGTCGTCCAGATCGAGGTCATCCCAGGTTCCCACAACGAAGACACCTGGAACGTCTGCACCATATGCGGCGGCGCGAAAACACCGTCGTATCCCTGCTGCTTTGCCACCGCCTCGTCGAAGTGCAGCGGGCAGTCCATCTCGAGGACTTCCATCTGCCTCCGGATCGTACTCTGCTCCACCGGTTCGATCCCGGTCTTCGGTTCCAACAAGATGTTCTTGCCGATGAACTCCCTTGTTTCCGACCAGTCCAGTTCCGACTCTGATGACGTCGTCATATGCCTACCCCTTCCTCTCTAACCACACGGCTCCGTGCATCTTCCACCACATGGCCGATGTGGGCAACTGGATTCGGGAACCTTCCACTACCATTGGAACGTTTCCGAATCAGGGGGAGTCATGGCAGAACAGTACACGGCCTACATGATTGCCGACCGCCTGGTCGAAGACATCGCGGGCCTCAAAGTCGAGATCAGCGACTACTCGCCGAAGTGCGCGGGGGCCATGCGTAACCTCGGTCGCGCAACGCTCGCCGAGTCGGAGACCGCTCCGCAAAGACCCGCTCTGACCCACCAGCCTCATCGGAACGAGACGTAAGCGGAATCGTCGCTCCTTATCGGTGACCACCAATCGCCCACGGGTCTTCGTGACCCGACTGATTGCCTCAGAAGCTATCAACCGCCTCCGGGAAGAGGACGTTGTCCTGGACCTGTGGGACGACGACCTCCCTCCACCTCCCGAAACCCTTCGGATGAGGGCATCAGACGCGGACGCGCTCATCTGTCTGCTCACCGACCGCATCGACGAGTCCTTGTTGGACGCAGCTCCCGGGGTCCGCGTGATCAGCAATATGGCGGCGGGCACCGACAACGTGGACCTCGCTACCGCGACCGCCCGCGGAATCCCGGTCGGGAACACTCCGGGTGTCCTCACCGAGAGCACCGCCGACTTCACGCTCGCACTCCTGCTCGCGGCAGGGCGACGCGTAATCGAGGCTGATCGGTATGTCCGCGACGAACAATGGAAGACATGGGGACCACGTGTCCTGCTCGGAAAGGATCTTTACGGTGCAACACTGGGCATCATCGGGTTCGGCGCCATCGGACAGGCCGTCGCGAAACGCGCCCGTGGGTTCGATGCCAACATCCTCTACACGCGCCGATCGGATGCTCCCCCGCCAGAGGGCCTAAGGTCCGCCAAGCGTGTCTCGCTTCCCGACCTCCTGGAACGCTCTGATTTCGTCTCGATTCACGTTCCGCTCACAACGGCGACCCGCCACATGCTAGGAGAGCGGCAGTTCGCGTCGATGCAGGAAGGATCAATCCTAGTGAACACTGCCCGGGGCGCCGTGATCGACCAGCCAACCCTCGCGAGTGCTCTCGCGGCCGATCCACCGAGACCGGCGTTCGCTGCTCTGGACGTAACCCAAGTCGAACCGATCCCGACAGACGACCCGTTGCTCAGACTCCCAAACCTCGTCCTCGCACCCCATATCGCCAGCGCGGGCGAAACCACGCGCCGTGCGATGGCCAATCTCGCCGTCGACAACCTCCTCGCCGGGCTCCGTGGTGAACGGATGCCGAACTGCGCCAATCCAAAGGTCTACGCGTGATTGCTTTCCTCGTTGGCGCGCTCACGCGAGGGCCTTTCCGCGCTTTCCGGTCCCGCGACTTCGCCCTCTACTGGTCCTCCTCGGTGATGGCGATCCTCTCCCATTTCATGCTGTTCATCGTGCGCGGATGGCTGGCGCTCGAACTCACCGATTCGCCTTTCGCAGTCGCCGCGGTCGCCGCGTCCGGAGAGATCCCGTCCCTCCTGCTCTCCATCCCCGGCGGGATTCTGGCCGACCGTATCAGCCGAAAGGCCGTCCTCATCGGCGGCGAGATCGTCAATGCGATCACCCTGGTCATCATCGCCGGACTCGTCATGACCGACCAGATGACGATCCTTTATCTCGTCATCCTCAGCGTCATCGCAGGCTCCGCGTTCGCCGTAGCCATACCCGCCCGCCAGGCGATCGTTCCCAATATCGTCGAGCGCGACTACATCGCGAACGGTGTCGCCCTCTCGTCAATGATGTTCAGCGGCGGTGCGGTTATGGGACCCGCGATCGCCGGCTGGTCTCTCGCAACCATGGGGATGGGTGAGTCCTTCCTCCTCGCGGCCATCATCTCGGCGGTTTCCGTGCTCTTCTTCCTTCCGGTGCGCACTTACCAGACGGCGAGGGATGGACCACCGGCCAGCGCGTCGGCTGTGTGGGACGACATCGTCGAAGGCGTCCGGTACATCAGGGGCCACTCCACGATCCTAGCGTTACTCGCGCTAATGCTGGTTATCGTCATCTTCGGGTCACCGTACGAAGCCGTTTTGTCCGTGTTCGCTCGAGACGTCCTAGACGTAGGCGAAGCGGGGCTCGGCTACCTGGGCGCCGCCGGTGGGGCGGGAGCCATCGTTGCGTCGTTGCTTGTCGCCGCGCTCAACGGGCCGACCGCGATGCGGAGCTACGTCGTGTTCGGCGCCATAGGGCTCGGCGTCTTCGTTATCGCGTTCGCCCTCTCCGAGGTCCTCGTCACCTCGCTCGTGTTTGCGCTCGGCGCTGGCTTCTCGTTCCAACTGGTTCTCACCGCCAATAGCGCCCTCATGCAGACCCTCGTGAACGACGAAGTCCGCGGTCGCGTCACAGCCGTCCGATCGATGCTCTGGGGCGCCGCTCCTATCGGGATGTTCTTGCTAGGCGTGATGGCGGAGTCGTTCGGGACCCCCTACGCGACCGCCGTCACCGGTGTGGTCACCGTCGTCCTTTCAATCGTCGCCGTCGTCCTCTTCAGCGGCCTCAGACGCGTCCACAACATCACGATGGAGAGTCAAGTACCGGAGCAAACGAGTGCCTGAGGGTTACGCCAACTGGCCCGGGACTCATTTCCTGTCGAGAGATGATCCTTCGTTTCCATCTGTACGAACTTCGGCCTCTGCGATCCGTTTTCGTTATCTCTCCAAGTAGAGATTGAGCGATTCTTGCCTTTTCCACGGTCGCATCGGATGCTGGTCAGCGGCCCATCCGGGCCTTGAAGTTCCACGCCCGGCTGATCGCGATGAACGTACCGACCTAGATCGAGTCCGGCCGCCCGCCTCGCCCATCCCACCGCGATCAACGGAAGGTCGTCAAGGGTTGTTACGAGTATTGATCGCTCCAGATCGCTGAGCGGCTGGTAATCTAGGAGTCTCTGGAATTTCGATGTCTTCCCGTCGGGCAGCGCTGTGCTGGCGGGTTCCAGCGGTTGGGACCAGCTGAAACCGTCATGAACGAACCTGCAACTGATACGCTCCCCAACTGGCATCGAGCTCTGGGCCCGTCCTGACGTTGGCAGCGATCCTAGCCCGCGGCCCGCTTCGTGCCTTCGGATCCCGCGACTATTCCCTCTACTGGACGGCCTCCGTGCTGTCGATCATGTCGCACCTGATGTTCTTCCTCTTCAGGGGATGGCTGGCGCTCGAGCTGACGGACTCCGCGTTCATGGTCACCGCGGTCGCCACCGCGGGCGAGATCCCTTCCTTCATCTTCTCGATGCCTGGAGGAGTTCTGGCGGACCGCATCAGCCGGAAGGCGATGCTCGTCGCCGCAGAGTCGTTCACGGTGGTTGTTCTCTTGGTCTTCGCCCTCATGATCGCGGCGGATCAGATGAACATCTGGTACCTGCTGGGGCTGACCACGCTCCTCGGTATCGTGTTCGCGCTCGCCATACCTGCGAGGGCCGCTATCGTCCCGAACCTCGTTCCGCGCGAGGACATCATCAACGGCGTCGCGCTTTCGTCGATCATGTTCAGCGGCGGTATGTTGATCGGACCGGCCATCGCGGGCGGGCTCCTCGATGTGTTCGGCGCCCCGGTTGCCTTCTCCGTAGCCGCGGCAATCTCCGTCGTATCCGTTCTCGTCTTGATCCCCGTGCATACTGGCCAGACGATTCGAACGGTGGAGCGGTCCATCCGGTCCGCGTGGGTCGACACCGTCGAGGGCATCGCCTATATGTTCCGCCACCAGGTCATCTTCGGGCTCATGGCCATCGCGTTCGTCGCGATTGTCCTCGGATCCCCCTACCAGGCCGTGCTTCCGGTCTTCGCCCGCGACATCCTCGACTCCGGCGCCCTGGGACTCGGAATCCTGGGCGCAGCCGGTGGGGCCGGATCGATCATTGCCTCCCTCTCCGTTGCCGCGTTCCACGGTCCGGCGCTAATGCGGAACTTCATCATCACGAGCCCGATCGCCTTCGCCTTTTTTGTCATTGCGTTCGCTATGTCCACGTCTTTCTCATTCTCTGCGGCCATGGCTTTCGGCGCAGGGTTCTCGTTCCAACTGGTGCTGGTCGCCTCGACCGCCCGGGTGCAGATCCTCATCGCCGACGAACTCCGAGGCCGTATCGCTGCCGCGCGGTCCATGAGCTGGGGAGCAGCGCCGTTGGGGTTCCTGCTCCTCGGTGCGATGGCTGAGCAACTCGGGACTCCGATCGCCACCGCCATCATGGGCGCGGCCACGCTCGCTTTCTCTCTGTTGGTCATCCTCACCTTCACCGCCCTTCGGCGGTCGCACCAGATCCATACGCTGGATACGTCCCCGACTCCACACCCGTTCGGTGATGGTCCCGGTCGCGGCGCCTGCTAATCGACCTCGATCGCGAAGGGAAAGCAACTGGTCGTAATGAACTGGGAACTACTAGGCGGAATCGCGTCCTTGGTCTTGATGATCAGCGCGATAGGGCGATCGTCAGTCTGGTGATGTTTGGGTCCAGCCTTGAGGGATTGATCGAATCGATCACCCGCAAGCTTCATGC
>JASLZO010000087.1 GCA_030754805.1 Dehalococcoidia bacterium | reverse complement strand
GCTGTCCACGTCGGTCGTGAGTGACATGCTGAACCCCTCCCGTACCCTTCTAAATCTGCGAATCCGCGGTGACTCGTTCCGCGGCACGAAGCTTGGCTGACCGGCTTGCCGGGTTGTGAGCGATCTCATCCAGTGATGGGGTCGTCACGCTCCGGTTCAAACGACGAACCTGCATCTCATGGCCGCATGTGCAGACGAGCTGACGGGGCGGACAGATGCACTGTTTTGACTCACGCTGGAGGAACTGCTTGACGATGCGATCCTCCAGCGAGTGGTATGCCACCACGACCAACCGTCCTCCGGGCTTGAGGAGACCAAGCGCTTGTGGGAGGGCCGACTCCAACGCCTGAAGCTCCGCGTTCACCGCGATACGGAGGCTCATGAAAACTTTCGTGGCCGGGTGGATGCGGGCTGCGCTGCGCTTGCCGATGGCGGCCGTAACGGCCTCGGTGAGTTCTTTCGTCGTGCGAACCGGCCGGCTCGAGACGATGGACCGCGCGATTCCTCGCGCAGACCGGGCGTCTTCTTCGCCGAATGTCCGGAACAGGTCAGCCAACTCCTCTTCTGGGAGGTCGTTGACCAGGTCATAGGCGGATATTTCCTGGGACGGGTCGAATCGCATGTCCAGTGGCTGATCGCCGTGGAACGTGAAACCACGGGCCTCGGCCTGGAGTTGGCGCGACGATAGACCCAGGTCCATGACGATTCCGTCGACCTCTTCGAACCCGAGAGAGTTGGCGACGGACGCCATGGATGAGAAGTTCGCCTGTACGAAGGTGTATGACAAAGAAGAGAAATGGTCGAGCCTCTGGGCGGCGATGGGCATCATCGCCGGGTCCGCGTCCATTCCCAGGGCTTCGCCGTGCGCGGCGACGATTGCTTCCGAGTACCCGCCCTCACCGAGCGTCGCATCGATATATCGACCGCCTGCCCGAGGGCGAATAGCGTCCATCACCTCGTTCAAGAGGACAGGGACGTGGTAGATCCGTAAGTCTGCGACCATCCTGTTTCTCTCCCCAACGTGCCTCGGTTCAGAGGCCGTTTCAGCTGCGGTGGGCCGTCCGGCTCGCCGCGCTTCAGGGGCACTTTGGCAGACGGGAAACGGTTAACGCCAGAAACTGACCTATTGCTGACCTATGGGGATTCGCCTTTGCGAAAAACACCGAAATTGACAGCGAAGCGAGTCGTTTGTCAGCATTATCTTGCAGCGAAAAACATCCAAAGAGAATCCATCTGGAATGACCACACTCGACCCTGACAGGCGCGCGCCGCCGTACGTTGCCTATCGCACGTGGGAAACGTTCCTGCAGCAGTTGAAGCAGGATGCGTGGCCTGACCTCCCGCAACAGATCGATAGCAGCGTCTGGGCCGATTGGGGATTCAACGGTTCGAACCAGTCCGCGTTGAAGCGGGCGCTGGTGTTCTTGGGACTTACGACGGATGACTATCGCCCTACAGAGGACATGACGGAACTGATTCGTTCCCAGGAGAACGAGGTGGATAGGAAAGCGGTGCTGGAGCGAATCGTGCATGATCGCTACCTGCTCGTACTCGGGGACATGGACCTGGGAAGCGCGACGCGGCAGCAGGTTCGTGCGGCATTCCAAAGGGCTGGATCCGGGACCAAGACCGCAGACAAAGCCGTCTCCTTTTTCGTAGCGATCGCCCAGGATGCCGGGGGCATCGTTCTCGGGACCCAGTTACGCAAGCGAAACCGGAGGTCTCCAACCCGCGGAGGCACATCGCGGAAAACGGAAAACGAAAGCGGAGATGAGCCGATAGCGAAAATCAATACCGAAAAAGAGGCGCCCCGAAATCAGATAGCACAAGTGTTCGGAACGGAAAAAATCTTACCTCCTCTGGTGCAGGCACTGGTTGACGAACTGCCGGCCCAGGGCGAACAATGGACGGTCAGAAAGAAACAAATGTTCGACAACGTGTGGGCCGCCGTGATGACGTATCTGTACGGGGACGGTGGTCCCAGTGACATGAGTAACTGAGACGAGAGGCGCAGGGAAATGAATGGCTGATTTCTCCGTTGCAATCCTGACCTCCAGCGACATGGCCGCGAAAGGGGACCGGGAGGACACGAGCGGCGATCTCGCGAAAGAATTGATAGAAGCCAGTGGGGGAAGGGTTGTCGCCCGGGCGGTCCTTCCAGATGAACGGGAGGCCCTAGCGACGCAGCTGAAGGCGTGGTCAGATTCGGGCGAGGTCGGTCTTATCCTGACGACCGGCGGCACCGGTCTTGGCCCACGCGACGTGACTCCTGAGGCAACGCTCGACGTGGCGGAGCGCCTGGTCCCGGGACTGGCAGAACAGATGCGCGCACAGACGGTTGCGAAGATGCAGATGGCGATGGTTTCACGTCAGGTGGTCGCCGCCAGAGGCAGATGCCTGATCGTAAACCTCCCCGGGAGCACGAACGGTGTTCGCGAGTGCCTCGAGGTCGTCATGCCGGTGCTTCCTCACGCTGTCGAGGTCCTTTCGCAGCCCCGGACCGAGCAACACCCTCGGTAACGAAGACCGGGATCTGGCTTTGCGCTTCCACGTCGTCACGCTGTTTCCGAACTCGTTCCCCGGACCGTTGGCAGATAGCGTCATCGGACGGGGGATGGATGACGGCGTTTTCTCAGTGTGCACCCACGACCTCCGCGAGTACGGAGAGGGACGTCACCGGATTGTGGATGATGCACCATTCGGCGGCGGACCGGGGATGGTGCTGAAGGCCGGTCCACTGGCATCGGCGATCGATTCGGCGAAGGTCGAAACAGGGCAGAGGAAGGAGTCCACGCGAACGCCTGTGATACTCCTCGATCCAAGGGGCCGGCGGTTCGACCAATCGATCTCAGACGAGCTAGCGAGTCATCCGGAATTGATCCTCGTATGCGGGCATTACGAAGGCGTTGACGAGCGCGTCCGCGAGATGCTGGTGACGGATGAAATCAGTATCGGAGACTTTGTTCTCACCGGAGGCGAACTCGCTGCGATGGTCCTGATCGACGCTGTCGCGAGGCGATTGGGAGGCGTCCTCGGGAGCGAGGAATCGGGGCGACGCGATTCGTTTGCAGAGGGACTGCTGCAGTACCCGCAGTACACACGCCCTGCGACGTTTGATGGTTCTCAGGTACCCGAGATACTCGTTTCGGGCGACCATGCGAAGGTCGCGGAATGGCGTCGGCGCCGATCGTTAGAAGAGACGCTCGCTCGTCGGTCCGATCTCATCGATCGAGCCGAGATATCCGAACGGGAACAGGAGTGGCTCGCCGAAGCGCGACGGGCGGAACGTGATCCCCGGCCCTAGGAGATTGGGTTTGGCTTTGCTCCACGAAACTGTGGCAGCTATAATGCTTTCCGCCGTACCGCCTTTCTACACGTTGGTTCCGCCCCCAACCTACCGAGGTTTCTCCCATGGACGTTGGCCATCTCCTGACAGACATCCCCCAGAAACACAAGTACCAGCATGTGCGTTCCGGGGACACGGTCCGCGTCCACTATCGGGTGGTAGAAGGCGAGCGTGTGCGCACGCAGGTCCTCCAGGGGATTGTCATATGGATGACCCGCGGTGGTCCGAACGCGAACATCACGATACGACGGATCATCCAGGGCATAGGAGTCGAGCGGACCTTCCTTCTGAATTCTCCGAGACTCGAGCAGATCGAAGTGGTTCGCCAGGGCCGCGTGCGAAGAGCGCGTCTCTACTATCAGCGCCAGCGGACCGGCCGGAAGGCACGTATTCGGGAAAGCACCCGGCCCAGGCCTGTGCTCGAGGAGGAAGCAGTGGTGGTTGCCGCAGCTCCACCCGAGGAGGCCGCTGTGGCAGACGAGCAAGAGAACGTCGACGAGGTAGCGGTTGCCAACGAGTCCTCGGAGGTGGTGGAGGAGACGGCGATCGAGGAAGCCATCGGTGGGGAGACCACGGATACGGACGAACCCGAGTCGGACGAACCCGAGTCGAAATCCACGGACTGAGCCCAGGCTTCGATTTCCGTGAGGGCGTTCGCCCTCACATGTTGATTTCGTAGACTGGCATGCGGTTCGCCGAGGTCGCGGTCGATGCGCCCGGAGCCGAGCGCCAGACTTTTACCTATTCGGTTCCTGACCACGTTGAAGTGGCCGTCGGCCATTCGGTACAAGTTCCGTTCGGCGCCCAGCCACGACATGGGCTCGTCGTCGCCCTCGCCGAAGAGACTCCGGTCCAATCGGTCCGAGAGATTCAGGGAGTCACTGAACCGGAACCGTTAATATCCGCGCTTCGAGTCGGTCTAGCCGATTGGATGAGAGCGCGATACCTATCGACTCCATTCGAGCCGCTCCAACTTATGCTTCCTCCTGCGTCCGGGCGCCGGCGGCGAATGTTCTATCGGTTGTCGACGACGGATGATCGAACCCGACGTAGGCGGCCGACGTTCGAAAGCGACCTGGACGGACGGATCGTCCAGGTGCTGACGACACGGGGCCCGTCAGAGTTGGCAACGCTTGGCAAAGAGCTGCACGAGACCGTTCTGGCGCTTCGCAAGGCGGTCGCACGACTCCGCCGAGCTTCCGTCGTCGAGATTGAAATACTCTGGAGCCAGCCCCGGGTGTCGGTGCGATTCGAGGCCACCTATCGATTGAATGTGGCGACCGGGCAGGTTGCCAAGATCGCCGATCGGCTCAGAGTGAGCGGAGCGCCGAAACAGGCAGCCGCCCTCGAATTCCTGGTCGGGGAATATGGTCCCTCGCGTGACGTACTTGCGAGCGAAGCGGTCATACGGTCTGGAGTGAAAGGGCCATCGTGGAAGGCTCTTGCCAGCAAGGGCATGCTAACTATCGACCGGCGCGAGGTGCGGCGAAGGCCGGTTGCTGAGCGCCCTCAAGAATCGATCGGCGGGCACGAGACCCAGCACACCCTAACCGCAGACCAGGAAGCCGCGCTGAGCCGCATCGGCAGGGCCCTGTCGGACCGTTCAAGACGTCGCCTGGAGGAGCCGAGCGTCTTCTTGCTCTATGGCGTCACCGGTAGTGGCAAGACGGAGATCTACCTTGGTGCGCTCGAGCGGACGATCGCCGTTGGGAAACGGGGGATCGTGCTTGTTCCGGAGATCGCCCTGACTCCGCAGACAGTGAGCCGTTTCATGGACCGATTCCCGGGGCGTGTCGCGGTCCTCCACAGCGGCCTGTCTCTCCGCGACCAGTACGACGAATGGCGCAACATCAGGGACGGACGTTTCGACGTGGTGATTGGGCCACGGCGCGCGGTGTTTGCGCCGCTCGACAATATCGGCCTGGTCGTCGTAGACGAAGAACAGGAGTGGTCCTACAAGCAGGATGAAAGGCCGCCCCGGTATCACGCCCGGGACGTTGCCATCGAATTGGCTCGCAGGGCAGGGGCCGTCACGATCCTCGGCAGCGCGACGCCTGATATCGGATCGATGAGGGCCGCGGTGGACCCGA
>JASLZO010000086.1 GCA_030754805.1 Dehalococcoidia bacterium | reverse complement strand
TGCCGAGTAGTGCCCGACCTGGGTTACCTCGCTGACGAAGATTCCGTCGTCCGGCAGTTCTGCTCTGATGGCACCGGCGTAGGATCCGAGCGGGTCGACCGAAGAAAGAGTCTCTCCGACTTTCGCCTTGACCTCCGCCATCTCGCCGACGCGCGAGGCGCGGGAATGATTATGACGCGGCGTGCGCTTGAGTAGTTCTGCCAGGCCGACCTTCGCGTCGGAGACGATACCGATCTGGGGTTCCAGGTTCCGCCCGATCTCTTCCGGGTCGATATCTAGGTGGATGAGTGTTTGGCCCTCTTCAATCTTGTGGACTGTCGCTCCTCGGCCGACGAACCGCGTTCCGATAGCGAGGACCACGTCCGCCTTTGGGAGCAATTGATATGACGCGATGCCAGTGTGGGAAAGGTGATGCCGGGAAGAGATCGCGCCCTTCGATGTTTGGGACAGGATGACGGGAGCTTCCAGCATTTCGGCGAGGTCCTGGAGCTCACGGGTGGCATCGGCGGAGACGATGCCACCGCCCGCAAAGATGACGGGGGTCTTCGCCTGCCCGAGCGCCTGTGCGGCACGTTCTAGGAGGTCTGGATCGCCGGATAGGCGCGGCTCGATGCCGGGCTCCGAAAGCAAGACGTCCTGGCCTGTCATGAGCACGTCAGGAGGAATCTCCACCTCGACCGGGCGAGGCCGGCCACTCGTGAGTTGGACGAACGCCTCACGCACCGCACCGGGCACATCTGAGGCCGACATGGGCCGGGCGGCCCATTTTGTGACCGAACCCACCATGTCCAGTTGATTCTTGATTTCGTGAAGCGCGCCTCGCTCCTTTCCGATCAAATCGGAGGAGATCTGGCCACAGATCGCGAGGACTGGGGACGAGGCGCTGTAAGCGGTTGCGAGGCCTGCTCCCGCGTTCAGTAACCCGGGGCCTGGGACCATCATGCAGACGCCAATCTTGCCCGTTGACCGGGCGTAGCCGTCCGCCATGTACGACGTGGCCTGCTCATGGCGCGTGTGGATCACGCGGATGCTGTCTCGCTCTTCGTGGAGCGCGTCGAACGCCCAGTCGAGCTGGACTCCGGGCAGGGCGAAGATGACGTCCACGCCCTCTCGCTTCAACGACTGAACAAGAGCCTGCCCGCCGGTCATCTCAGCCATTCGACACCCCCGTATCCCAGAACTGGTTCGACGATGGACCCGATGGTACCGGGCGGGAACTCGACTGTCACGGAAGGGGAGAGGTAGGGAAGAACCCCTCGAGGTCTACGGAACTAGAAGCGGGTGTTCCTCCGTCACGATCCAGGTCTCAGACTCGAGTGCTGCTCTCAGCGGCTTGGGGAGAGCGAACATGCCCTGATGGCTGATCCCGTCGTAGTGACCCATCGGGGTGCCGACTCGCTCGGCGAGGCGTTGGTCGACCAACGCCGGATCGAGCGTGCACGGATCTGTGTGCCCGTTCGAGGCTATGAGGAAGCTCCACGGTCCTCCGAAGGCGGGGATGGTTGCGGTGTACCCGACCACCGTCGGAAACACCTGCGAGAGGGTGTGGTGTAACGCGGTGAACCCGCGGGTGAGGTCGGTGAGGGGCCCGGGTCCGTCTTCTCGGTCGCTGGATGGACGGATGGTGCCGGCGATGGCTGGTCCAGACTGGATGACGAGCGCGCCATCGGCGGTCAACTTCGACGCAGCCAGCTCGTAGAACTCCTTCGTGTAGAGCTTGTAGGCGGGGCCCGCTTCCATCGGGTCGACGAGGTCAAGGACCAAGGCGTCGAACGGTGTTTGTTCATGGTCGAGGAAGGCGAGGGCGTCGTCGTGGACCAACGTAGTACGCGGGTCGTCGAATGCCCCCTGGTGCCATGTGGTGAGGTGCTCGCGACAGAGGGCGACCACCTCGGCGTCGAGGTCCACCATGACGGCTTCCTCGACCGACCGATGGCGCAGCACCTCGCGGAGAGTGGCACCCTCGCCGCCGCCGCCGATGAAGACACGCTTCGGCTTCGGGATAGACAGCAATACGGGATGCACAAGGGATTCGTGGTAGACGAACTCGTCGGCCTCGGTGGACTGGGTCTTCCCGTCGAGTAGGAAGACCCTCCCGAACGAGACGGTGTCGACGATCTCGACTTTCTGGAACGGCGTGCGCCCGGAGTAGACCCTGCGGGAGACTTCGGTTAGCTGGAGGAGGTTCGGGGTAATCGCCTCGGTGATCCAGTCCCGGGAACCACGGGCGCCTGATTCCTGGCGCTGATGGGCGCCTGGAGATGCGCCCAAGGGTTCAGACACCAGATCCCGCGGTGGCCGGGACGCCTACGGCGTTCGGAATCGCGGGTAAGATTCCGCGTTTGAGTGAGATGACGGAGTGATCACCCGCATCGAGGGCGGTGACGATGTACGGCACCGCATCTTCCGGGTCGATCGAATCTCCGCAGGTGAAGATATCGACGGCTGCGTACTCGTATTCGGGCCAAGTGTGGATGCAGAGGTGAGATTCAGCTATGGCGACGACGCCGGTGACGCCCTGCGGGCTGAATTCGTGGAACGAGTCGCCGATTACCGTGGCCCCGATGCGCTCCGCCGTCGATGTGAGCATTTCGCGGACCAGATGCAAGTCATTGAGCGATTTCGAATCGCAATCCCGTAGCTCCAAAAGCAGATGGGTTCCTAGAGCATTCAATCACCTTCCCCCCAGTTCCGATTTTGGACACGAGCGATAGTATAGGGATGCGCCGTTCGGGGTTTCAACAGGAAATCCCCCTGCACGAATACCCTGTGAGGAGCGGAGCTATGAGTGAGAGATGGCCAGGCAACACCCGGTGTGTCGTGACACTCTCCTTCGACATCGACGGGGTCTCCTCCTACCTGTTCCGGAATCGGGAATTCGCGCGTTTTCCGTCACTGATGTCGATGGCGGAGTTCGGTCCGTCCGTAGCGGTGCCGCGCATCCTCGACCTGCTCGACGGTCGAGGAGTACACGCGTCGTTCTTCATCCCCGGGTACGTGGCGGAAACGCATCCTGATATGGTCCGTGAGATTGCTGACCGGGGTCACGAGGTGGGTCATCATGGATACCTCCATGAGCCGCCCGCGAACCTGACACCGGTGGAGGAGGCACGAGCCCTCGATCGGGGGACCGAGATCATCCGGGGGCTCATCGGGGCTGCACCGCGTGGTTACCGCTCGCCTTCATGGGAGCTGTCGGAGGATTCGCTGGAGTTCCTGGCTGAACGGGGATTCATCTACGACTCCAGCCTGATGGGCGACGTGATGCCGTACTGGGTGGACGCTGGCGCGGGACACCAGCTGGTCGAACTTCCGATCCACTGGGAGTGGGACGACTTTCCGTACTTTGGGTTCGCTCCGGCCGTAGGTGCACGGAACGCGCCAAGCGATCCCGAAGTGCCGTTCAACGTCTGGAAGGCGGGGTTCGACGCGATCCATGAGACGGGAGAGGCGTTCAACCTCACGATGCACCCACACCAGATCGGCCGGCCGGCCCGGCTCGCGATGCTGGATCGTCTGATCGAGTACATGCAGACGAGGCCAGATGTCGCTTTCATGCGATGCGAAGACGTGGCTTCATGGGTTGCAGACGGGACGGTCTCGGTTCCGATGCGGAACCCACTGCGCCCGGAAATCGACTAGGAGGACGGAATTGGAAGCCTTTACAACGGCGATCCTCGACGAGATCTCGACTGCGAACGGCGACCTGCGAAAGGCGCTGGACGGCGCGAGCCGAGAGGCGCTCAACTGGCGGCCGACCCGGGAGGAGACGAACTCCATCTACGTAATCGCGGCACACATGATCGGTGTGCAACGAGCGATGGTCTCGCTGGCTGTGAAAGCTCCGATTCAACGCGACCGCGCCGAGGAGTTTCGGGCTTCTGGAGATTCCGTCGAGCTGTTGCTCGGTGCACTTTCGAACGCAGAACGAGAGGTCACCGGTTGGCTCGAACAGGTGGAACAGAAGTCGTTGCCGGAGACGCGAACCTATCTGAATCGGGAGATTACTGTCGCGCGCTGCCTGACGATGGCGGCCCGCCACCTAGGTGAGCATGCCGGGCATGTCGGACTGACGCGGCAGTTGTGGGAACAGCGGAACGCGGAGAGCTAGAAGACCCCGTTCAAGCCTTCCGACAGGACGTACCCGAGCACGAAACACACCGGGTACGTGACGAGCCAGGCCATGGCGATGTTGCGCGTCACTCCCCACCGCACCGCGGAAAGACGTCGGGAAGCGCCGACGCCCATGATCGACCCGCTGGCCGTGTGCGTGGTGCTGACAGGCAGGCCGATTGTCGAAGCTGCTTCGATCAGCATCGCTCCGGAGATGGACGAGGTGAATCCTTGGACGGGGTCGAGTTTCGTGATCCGCATTCCGAGGGTGCGAATGACTTGTAGGCCTCCGATGGCGGTCCCGGCGCCGATTGTCACGCTGCTGAGGAGGATCATCCAGAGTTCGACGTCCAACGCGCGGCCTGTGTAGAAGGTCGCCGCCAGCGCGATGATGCCCATGGCGTTCTGCCCGTCGTTCTTGCCGTGGCTATACGCGAGGAAGCCGCCTGCGAGGATCTGGAGGAAACGGAATAGCCGATTGACCCCGGAGGGCGAGCTTCGACGGACGAGCCAATAGATCCCCGAGACGGCGAAGAACGAAACGCCGAAGCCCAAGATCGGGGAGGCCGCGAGGGCGATCAACACCTTCGTTAACCCCGCGCCGTTGATGGCATCGACTCCAGCGGTCGCGAGGCCCGCGCCGACCATGCTCGCGATGAGCGAATGGCTGACGCTTACGGGGACGCCCAACCGTGTCGCCATGAGCACCCAAACGACGGAACCGAGGATCGCGGCCATCGCCGTGTATTCCGTGATCTGTGACGGTTCGACGATTCCCTTCGCGATGGTCTTGGCGACCGCGGTCCCGGTCAGCGCTCCAGCCAGGTTCAGTCCGGCGCCCATGAGGACGGCCCAAAAAGGGGTCATTGCTCTCGTCGATATGACCGCGGCCACGGCGTTGGCGGCGTCGTTCGCCCCGTTCGCGTAGGCGTAGGTGAGGGCGAGGACGATTGTTACGACGAAGATGACGAGGGGAGCGTCAGGCATTCTTGAGGACGATCCCCTCAAGAACGTTCGCGGCGTCCTCGCAACGGTCAGTTGCCGCTTCTAGGTGGTCGTACAACTCGCGCCACTTCAGCACTTCGATGGCAGAGGAGCCGTTTGAGAATAGTTCGCCGACGGCCCGGCTTGTCACCTGGTCCGCCACGTTCTCGAGCCGGTTGATCTCGACGGCGTCCTCAAGGATCGCTCTGAGCCGCAACCCCCTGGTGTGGAGCAGCTTGCCGAGCGCGCGGTCCAGGACCTTGCCGCACTGGTCGATCAGACGTGCCAACTCGACCGCACGGGGTCCGGGCGACTCGATGCCGTATTCCAGCATGTTGCGTGCGGACTCCTCGATGGCGTCG
>JASLZO010000085.1 GCA_030754805.1 Dehalococcoidia bacterium | reverse complement strand
CAAAGACCAGATCGGAATGGTCGCGTCGGTCACCAAGTGGGCGGCACTCGCGAGCAACGCTAGCGACGTCCCGGGAGTGGTCCGTGAGGCGTTCGATCAGCTCGGCTCGGGCCGTCCCCGCCCGGTCGAGATCGAGGTCCCACCCGACGTCCTCATGGGTAGGCAGGAAGTCGAACTCGCCGAGCCCGGACCTGTCACGCCGGTCGAGGGCGACTCCAATGAGCTTGATCGCGCCGCCGGTCTCCTCGGAGCGGCTAAACGCCCCATCATCTACGCCGGAAGTGGTGTCATCACGAGCGGCGCCACGGGCGAACTCCGAGTGCTCGCCGAGATGCTCGGCGCACCGGTCGCCATGTCTCCAAACGCTAAGGGAGCCCTCTCCTCCGAACATCCGCTCGCGCTGACCGCCGCGGGTGGTTACGAGATGGTTCCCGAGGCCGACGTCATCCTCGCCGTTGGCACGCGCTTCTCCATGCCTTCCTGGCTGGGAACCTCGTGGAAGCTCGGGCCCGACCAGAAATTCATCCACCTCGACATCGACAAGGATGAGGTCGGCCGCACGTCAACCCCAACGGTCGGGATCGTGTCCGACGCCAGGCGCGGCCTTGGCGAAATCACGCGCCGCGTCTCTCGACATAACGCGGCACGCGAATCGCAGGAGGAAACCGTTCAAGCAACCCGCGACGCCATCGGTGAGAAACTAGGCGGGCTCAGCCCCCTGACCGAGTACGCGGCCGCGATCCGCGAGGCTCTCCCAAGGGACGGGATCCTCGTCGACGAAAGTACCCAGGTCGGCTACTACTCTCGCGAAGGCTTCCCCGTCTACGAACCCCGCACCTACGTTACGTCCGGATACCAGGGCACGCTCGGCTACGGGTTCGCCACCGCCCTCGGCGCAAAGGTCGGAAACCCGGACAAAGCGGTCGTCTCAATCAATGGTGACGGCGGGTTCATGTACAACGTCCAGGAACTCGCCACCATGGTCCAGCACCAGATTGGCGCCGTTGCCATCGTCTTCAACGACAACGCCTTCGGCAACGTCCGCCGCACCCAAGACACCCGGTTCGACGGCCACATCATCGCGACCGACCTTCACAACCCGGACTTCGTCGCCCTCGCACACTCGTTCGGCGTCGCCGGAATCCGGGCCACGGACCCGGACCAGCTTCTGAAGGTCCTCAAGCACGCCATAGAAACCGACGCGCCAACTCTGATAGAGGTCCCCCTTGGCGTCATGCCAAGTCCCTCGTTCCTCCCTCCCGCCGACATCCAGAAGCACCACAAGGTCTGACACCCTGGGTTGAGCGAACGCTGATTCGAACGCTTCGGGCCACCGAGCGCGAAGCTTCGTATCCATCGTGCGTTGAGCTTCCTCGTCCAGGTGCACCCCGAACCACCACTCCAACAACTCCAACAAAATCCGAGAGTCGGCCAGTTCTTCCTTCAACGCCGCCACCCACTGCTCGTCCGCATGGTCGCCCCGCCACCGTTTTTTGAACACCGACGGAGCAGCAATGCGAGTCGCTCGCCCAGGCAGGACACGACATACGCCGGCTCCTGATACCGTCAGATGAAACCGCTGCTACGCTCGGTAAGTAGGCCGTGGCGCATACGGCTGTTCTACGGGTGGTATATCGTCGCGGCCTCAGCGATCCTCAACGCCTACATCGCGACAGCGTTTGCTTATGGATTTCAGGTGTTCTTTCTCCCCTTGCTTAGGGAGTTTGGTTGGAGCCGAACGGCCACCTCAGGTGCGTTCTCTCTCCGACAGGTCGAATCGGGAGTCGTAGCTCCGCTCATGGGGTTCGCCGTCGACCGCTTCGGCGCCCGAAGCGTGATCCTCGCTGGGGTCATCCTCGCAGGGGCGGGGATGCTACTGATGAGTTATATCAATTCGCTGGTGAGCTTTTACGCAACTTTACTCATCATCTCGTTCGGCATGAGTGGTGCATCGCATAGCGTCAGCTGGACGACCGTGGTCGCGAAGTGGTTCCGGAGGTTGCGGGGACGAGCGATAGGTCTTGCACTTATGGGACCTATGGTCGGTGGCCCTCTGGTCATCTTGGTAGCGCTGCTAGAGGAAGCGCTGGGGTGGCGAGGCGCGATGCGAGTCCTCGGCGTGGGATTCTGGGTAATCGGTATACCTACGGCACTCGTCGCTCGTTCACGTCCAGAGGATTACGGCTATCTGCCAGACGGTGACGACCGAGGCATCAACGAACCATCCAAAACCCCAAGCTCAGTCGTGACAGGGGGCGAGGCCAACGTGGATGAAGCCTCGGAAGAAGAGGGAGAGGGCCTCTCCGTAATGGAAACACTCCAAAGCAGGGTGTTCTGGAGTGTCGCGGTGATCCTTGGGGTACATGGACTCGCGTTGAGTGGGCTCTTAGTGCACCAAGTCCCTTACTTTCAGAGCCTTGGCTACTCGCTGACGCAGGCTGCAACCACCGTCGCCGTACTAACTGCGTTTAGCGGGATTGGTCGGTTCGCCGCTGGCGTGCTCCTCGATGCATTCGATTGGCGATGGATCATAATCGGAGTCCTCGTTGGTCAGACACTAGCAATCTTCGGCATGATCGCAATTTCGGACTACTGGCTAGAGCTCACAAGCGTGGCCGTACTGGGGCTGACGTTCGGAGCCTCCATCTCGGCCCGCCCCCTGTTGGTCGGCATACTCTTCGGCACGCGAGCGTTCGGATCGATTCAAGGCCTGTTGACCAGCGTCTCGATTGGCGCGGGCGTCATCGGTCCCGTTGCGCTCGGTTGGACGTTCGACCGCTATGGGACGTATGAACCAGCGCTTGCTGCGTTCTCCATTCTCACACTTTCCGTCGTACCCCTCGCAGCTTTGACGGGACGGGGATCGAAGCGATTCGCCGGGCCGGTCAATACAAGGATCGCCCAAACGGATTCAGAGAGGTCAAGCGGACATGTATAGCAATCACATCACGTACTCGGGGATGGACGAACGAGAACGGATTGTATGGCCAGGCGGCGCCCGGATCGCGCTCTGGTTGGCCGTGAACGTCGAACACTACGAGTTCGTGGCGGGACACAATGCGTACCGTAGCGCATGGTCACGCGTACCCCAACCTGACGTACACGAGTATGGATACCGCGAATACGGTAATCGAGTGGGGTTTTGGCGGCTACTCGATGTACTGAAGGCCTATAGCCTTCGCGGAACTGCCAGCCTGAATCTGGCGGTGATGGATCACTTTCCTGAGGTCCGTGATGCGATGGTGGAGCAACACTGGGCTTTGATGTCACACGGGATCTACAACACCCAGTACCTCTTCGGGATGAGCGAGGACCAAGAGCGGGCTTTCTACCAAGAAAGCATCGAGCTCCTTCGACGACACACTGGGAAAACCCTCAAAGGCATGCTCGGCCCGGCATTCAGCGCAACATCGAGAACGCCTGATCTCATGGCGGAAGCCGGGTTAACGTACCAGGCAGATTGGTTTCTCGACGACCAGCCCTTTCCGTTGAACGTCCGTTCAGGGCGGCTGATCATGATGCCCTACGGGCGTGAGATCAACGACTCGTTCCTCTCCGCTACTGGCGAGTTCGTCCAAGCCTGCAAAGACCAGTTCGATGCGCTGTACGCGGAGTCTGACGAAGGGGGGCGGGTGATGTGCATAGCGCTTCACCCGTTCATAACCGGACAGCCGCACCGTATCCGCGAGCTTAAGGATGTATTGGACTACATCTTGTCTCACGAAGGTGTTTGGGCAACAACTGCCGACGACATTGCCGATTACTACTTGGACCACTACTACCGTAGTGCTGTCGATCGATTAGGGGGCGCAGGAACACGAACTCAGATGGGGCGGCCATGAATCCTTCTCCCCATGACAGTCGGCCATCACCAACTGCATTGTCCCCGTATTACTCCTGGTCGCCGATCATCGCGAGACAGCCCGTGACATGGCCGAACGGTGCACGGTTAGCTGTGTGCCTATTGGTCGCTTTGGAGTCAGTAGACTGGGTCCCGCCCACGGGCACGTACGTCCCGCCAACGCTCAAACGGGGCGACGCCTATCCCTCAGTCCCAGATGTTCATCTCACATCGCCCCGAGAGTACGGCAACAGAGTTGGCATCTATCGCGTTATGGAAGTCATGGATAGGTACGCGGTCCGAGCCAGCGCGGCGATCGATGCCGGCGTAGCGGAAGCTTACCCTCACCTCGTGCAGGCAAGTACGGATCGAGGTTGGGACCTAATCGCCCATGGAACCCGATCTAGTCGCATGGTCACAGAGGAAATGGGCGAAGACGAAGAACGACGATCCATCGCGGAGTCTATGCACGCGATCGCTGCCGCAGCCGGTCACGATCCCTCCGGTTGGATGGGCGTTGAGTACGGCGAATCATCTCGAACGGTGCCGCTGTTGGCGGAGGCCAACCTTCGCTACGTGTGTGATTGGCCGAATGACGAGCAGCCCTATCAGATGTCGACACCCGAGGGTTCGCTCGTTGCGCTCCCGGTTATGGCCGAGTTAGACGACGTTCACGCGCTGCACGTTCGCCGATGGACGCTTGGGTCATACACGCAAATGGTTATCGATGCGTTCGATCGCCTATACCTCGACGCAGAAGCCGGAGGCCGCCTGATGGTACTAACCGTCCACCCGTGGGTGATGGGGCAGCCGTTCCGCATCAGATACCTGGAAAGAATCGTGCAGCACATCGTCGAGCACGAAGGTGTCTGGGTCACAACCGGGGATGAGGTAGTAGACAGTTACCTGGCCTGATCAGAGCCTAGTGCTCCGCCCCGGCTTCCACCGCCTCTGACTCTGCCTCTTCCGATGGGAACAACCGTCCCACCAACCGCCCGAACGTCAATCCCTGCACCAAGACAGCGAACGCCACCACCACGTAGGAAGCGGTCACGATCAGGTCTCGCTCGTCCGAAGGCGGGAGCGATAGCGCCAGCGCAACCGACACCCCCCCACGCAACCCGCCCCACGTCAGCGCCACGACTGTCTTCGGGTCGAACGTTCGGATGCCGACCAGGTGGAACGCCAGCCCGGGCAACGACAGGCTCACCAGTCGCGCCGCGAGTCCAATCGGGACCGCTAAGGCGCCCGCAAGTAATGAAGCTTCCGTCAATTCGATATCGATCACCACGATCCCGACGAGCACGAACAACACCGCCGTCAGGATCTCGTCGACCAGCTCCCAGAAGTGATCCAGGTACCGCTTCGTCGTCTCCGACATCGCGGTCGCCCGACCTTGGTTCCCAATGATGATCCCGGCCACCACGATCGCGATCGGCCCCGATACGTGGATCGCCGCGGCGAATGCGTACCCGCCCGACACCAGCGCCAGGCTCAACAGAACCTCGACCGTGTACTCGTCAATCGTCCGCATCAGCCAGTACGCGCCGAATCCTAGTGCGAGTCCGATCACCGCCCCGCCGACTGCCTCCTCTAGGAAGAACGTGCCGACATGCGCCAGGTCCGGGCTGTG
>JASLZO010000084.1 GCA_030754805.1 Dehalococcoidia bacterium | reverse complement strand
GCCCGATCAGGTCCCGGAGCATGTTGCCAAAGCCCTCGACGGGGTCGACCTCATCCTCCATGCCGGTGGGATCGACACCCGGTTGGTCCTCGATTCGCTCCAGGAGATTGCGCCGGTGAAGGCGGCCGGGAGGACCACTCCAGACCGGTCAGAAGGCCCCGCGTCCGCCGTCTCGGAGGGCGGCGGAGACGAGCGAGTTGCTGGGCAGCACGTCCTCGATCTTGAGGGCCACACCATCGGCCTCGTCCACGAACTCTCCGTCACCAGCCTGCCGGACGAGGTCCGCCCCGGCTACATCGCGAAACGCCGCCGCAAGGACCTGTCCATGCGCGTCGTCGCCGAGGATTTCTTCGCCACCCCGATAGACATCGTCGTCTTCGGGCGCACCCTCTACGCCATGATCGAAGAGCATGACGGCGTCCTGTTTATCAACCCGGGGAGCCCCTCGTACCCAGCCAATCTCAGGAAACTTGGCACCGTCGCCATCCTCGACCTCGAGCCGGGCAGTCGAAAGGTGAGCCTGATCGACCTCGCTTCGATGGAGTAGCTCGCGCGCGAACGCGCCGAAGGCTCTCCTCGCTGACGGAGACTTGGCCAACAAACTCTTTCGCGTACCATATCTGGGCCCTTCACAGGCAAGATTACCAACAGGAGCAGAAACCGCATATGGCTTTGACCCGAGTGCATCACGTCAGTCAGATCGGCCCGGACTTCGAGGTCGCACAGAATGTCTACGCCGCGGGTATGGGCTTGCGAGTAGACCACCATCGCAGCCCGCTCCCCGACGGTCGCCCCGGCGATATCGACTCCACCCGAAGCATTGAGTTCCCCATCGGCGAGATGTTCATCGAGGTCAGCCGACCTCTGACTCCTGACTCTGAAGCCGGCCGGTTCCTCGCAGAACGCAACGACGTGGGCGGCATGCACCACGTCGCGTTCGCATCGACCGACATCGAGGCGGATACCAAAGACCTCCTGACGAAAGGCCTCCGGTTCCTGCCGCGAGCCGAGGGCAGTACCGCGCCCCTGTATTTCGATCCCGAGACCACGATGGGCCTCCTGATTGAGTTGATCGCCGAGGATGACTACCACGCCCACCCGTTCTATCGCGGAGACGGCCTCGTCACCGGCATGGCGCATGTCGGCATCGCCGCCCGTGACGAGAAGGAGATCAAAGACCTCTTCATGGGCAAGTTCGGCATGGGCATCATCGACCGGCCAGACGGGACCGGCGGTGCCGGTACGCCCATCTCCGAGCGCGGCGACGCCCCCGAACGTGAGGCCGACGACGACGTGACAGGCATTGAGTTCCCCTTCGGCGGGACCATCATCGAGATTTCCGTCCCCAACGACGATGTCAGCGGAACGGCCCGGTTTCTCGCTTCGCGCGGAGGAAACCTTGGTGCCGCCTGGCACCACATCTGCCCGTGGGCACCGAACGTCCATGCATTTATGGATCGCGGCAATGCCGCCGGCATGCGACAGCTCGGCACCATTCCTCCCAGGGAAGAGCAGGAACAAGTCGTCGGGTGGTTCCATCCGCGTTCCGCGCTCGGCACCCTGATCGAGGTCTGGAACATCCCACCCAGAGAGTTCCAGCCCCGCTGACGCTTCCGCTTCCCGACTGACACACCGCTACCCAACCTGAGGTTAAACGTGCCCAAGCCGGTTCCACTACCTGATGCCGTCACGAAACCCTTCTGGGATGCGGCCAATGAACGGCGCCTCGTCGCCCAGTTCTGCCTTGGCTGCAACCGCTACCAGCACCCGCCGCAGGAGAAGTGCGCGAAGTGCGATGGTGGGGACCTCGAGTTCCGTCAGCTCAGCGGCCGCGGAACGATCTACTCGTGGCAGATCATGCATGACACGAGAGTTCGGCTCATGCAGGAGTACCAACCGATGGTGATCGCCGTCGTCGAGTCCGAGGAGTCACCTGATGTCTGGCTCCTCACCAACCTCCCCGGCTCCGAGCAGGGCCAGTTCGACATCGGAGATCCCGTCGAGGTCGAGTTCGAAGAAGTCGCGCCCGGAACGTTCATCCCCCAGTTCCGACTCGCCGGTGGCCCCAACGATCAGGAGTCGAAATAACCATGTGGGAACACAGAGGCAAGGTCGCGTTCGCGGGCGTTGGGCACGCCGAGGCGTCGCGTCGTTGGGATGAGGATCCCGAAACCAGCATCGGGGCCCTGGCGATCCGTGCCGCGACAAGAGCGATCGAGGACTGCGGACTGAAGCCAGAGGACATAGATGGCGTCTTCAGTTCGCCCGGACCGCTCGGAGGCCCATGGGGCCGCGACATCCCGCCATCCTTCGTCGACCATTTCCAGGACACCCCGGGAGACCCGGAGGACGGCATCGCGAAAGCAACTGCGGGCTGGCTCGCGCGGAACATCGGACTTCCGAACGCCTCGGTCATCGAGAATCGGGACGTCATCATTGGCACTATCCTGAACGACGCGATCGACGCAGTCGCCGCGGGGCGTTGCAACACCGCGCTCGTCGTTCGCCCGTTGAACAACTTCGCTGGTCGCTACGGCCTGGAGGGCGGCCCGGAGAGCGTCGGAGTCTCCGGTCCGGCCCAATTCCAACACCCGTACGGGTTCACGGGACCGGCCCGGATAGCCGTGCTCTTCCAACGCTACCTCTGGAAGTACGGCCGGAAGCACGAGGAGCTCGCCGACTTCGTCGTCAACAATCGCACCAACGGCCTGATGACCGAATACGGGTTCTACTACCAGAACCGCGCCGAGCCGCTTACCCACGACCAGTACCTCAACGCCAGGTGGGTCACTGCCCCCATCAACCTCTATGACTGCGACATGCCCATCCAGACCGCCGCCGCTTTTATCATCACCACCGCTGATCGCGCCCGCGATCTCAGAAACCCGCCCGCATACGTCTTGAGCCGAGCCGGCATCAGGCACCGGCCGCGTTCCGTCACGGCCGCGCTGGAGGACCTCGAAGAAGAGAATGCGGGCTTCGCCGAAAAGCTCTACTCGGACGCCGGAGTCGGCCCGAAAGACATCCAATTCGCCAACCTGTACGACGGATTCACCGTCGTCACCCCCATGTGGGTCGAAACATTCGGCTTCGCCAACCGAGGCGAGGCACTGCCGTGGATGACCACCGACCGCATCGCCATCGGGGGAAGCTTCCCGCTCAACACGTCAGGCGGGAGCAACGGGGTCGGCCGCACGCACGGCGTATCGCTCCACTACGATGCCGTCCTCCAGGTCCAGGGAAGGGCCGGGAAGCGCCAGGTCGCCAACCATGGCTTGTGCATTGCCGAGTCCGGACCCCCACCCGACGCGCCGGGAGCCCAGATCCTGAGCGCCACTCCCTCTCCCTGACCCCTGCCTAGGCCGGGGTCGGCAAGGAGTCGCGTTTCCGACCGGCAGCGAGTACCGCCAGCCCCACGGCCAGCGCAAGAGCGAGGATCAACGCTCCCGTTCGTCCTGTTCCCGGCACGGGCGCCGGGGCAGCGGCCGGTGCCAGCGCGATCTTTTTCACCGCGGACAAACCGGTGAAGGTCAACAACGATTCGACATTCGAGCCGTCCAGGTCCGCTCGCTTGATCTGACTGGCGAAATCGTCGGTGAAATACATCTTCCCGTTCGGCAGGTCGAGCGCGATCCCCGTCGGCCAGAACAGTCCGGTCGTGATCAGGTCCTCTGCGTTCGAGCCGTCCAGGTCCGCCCGTTGGACCTTGGACAGGATGCTGTCCGTGAAGTACATCTTCCCGCCGACAAGATCCAACGCGATATCCGGGTGCCGGCCCCGCGTGACGAGCAGCGAAGCGGGGTTCGATCCGTCAAGGTCCACACGCCGGAGCGTACCGTTTGACCAGTAGATCTTGTCGTTCGTCAGGTCCCGCGCGACCCCGTACGGGAATGCCACAGGTGAATCCAGGTCCTCGATCCCGGTCCCGTCGGTGTTCGCTCGGCGCAGGGCTCCCGCCGTTGGGTTGAAACGGGTCCAGTAAACCTTGCCGCCCGCCAGGTCGAGGTCGATCGGCGAGATCGTCATCGGACCCACGGTCTCGACATTCGACCCATCGAGGTTCGAGCGACGGAGGCCGCTCCCCTCCATCCAGTACATCTTCGCGGAGGTACCGACCTGCGCAAGCGCTGCACTCGCGGATGCAAGCGTGATGATCGTGACAAGAATCGCGCCGCTCACGAGAAGAAGCAGTCGCCAGAGATTCGATGTTCGGACCGAATAGCGGGACATGGCGGGAGTTTCAGCCCCCAGGCTTAGGGTGTCCAATACGGTCCGCGACCTTCTGGCTGTGCGCCTGGTGCTTGCGGCTGGACTGAGCCGCCGCGATCCAGACGGCCGATGTCAGATACCGAATCGATACGCAATCTTGCCCTGATTGCGCCTGGAGACTTCTTGACCCCGTCCTAGCCTGAGGTTGGACACAACAGGGAGGTGTAAGCACTATGCGCACCTTCATCAAGCGTCTCCTTAGTGCCCAGCGAGGCCTCAGCCTCCTCGAACTCACGGTAGTCGCCGCCATCACTTCGATCCTGGCGTCGCTCACCACGGTCGCTGTCACCGGGACCACAAGCACGGCTCGCTCCGTCTCGCGCGCCAGTGACATCTCCGAGATGCAGAAGGCTGTCATGCGGTTCGAAGGTGAGACCGGTACCTACCCAACGACGTCCACCTACGTGGCGGACTCGACCGGGGTCGAAGGGACCGACTACTTCCAGGTTGTCGAGGGCCCGACGGGTGTGAACTTCGACGTCAATGACGACGGCGACGTCACCGACACCCTCAACGTGGTTCCGATCGACTGGGACGCCGTCGACCCAGACAACGACGCTCGGATCTTCACTTCCCACTTCATCGGCAAGCTCAAGCACGCGGATATCGACTCCCCGATCATGATCAATGGGAACGCCGAGTACGATGAGCTATCGCAGGCGTGGGTGGTCGACGAGACCGGGAGGGTCCTGGTTCTCGTGGGCACGAGCGCCTACTGACCACGCTGGCCCTGGAGAATAACTGCCGGCCCTCACACCTGAGGGCCGGCAGTTATCGAATCTCGAAAGAGGTTCCTGCTTAGGGTTCGCGGTTGGGTCGCGCCATCTGCTCCCCGGCAACCGCGTTGTCCTCGTCCACGAACCGGTCGTTCATGTACTGGAACCCGGCTCGCATCCCCTCTACCTCGGTCACACGGTTCACGTCCTGGAACCCGTACTTCAGCTCCTCGGGCGCCGCCGCGTACGAGATGTGCGTCAGGTCATCCGCGTACCTGATCGCCTGGAAAAGGCCCTGCGACTCGTAGTAGTTGTTGATCGCCATCTTGTTCAGGTGCGTCGACTCCGGCGGCACCTTTGCGATCGTCTTTGCCAGCGCCCTCACGTAGTCATCCAGGTCGGCGCGCGGCACTACCTCGCTGACCAAGCCCACTCGGAGCGCCTCTTGCGCCGTCATCATCGTCCCGGTGAAGGCCAGCTGCTTTGCCTTCTTCATCCCGGTTAGCTCGGGCCAAAGCAACCCCATCATCACACTTGCG
>JASLZO010000083.1 GCA_030754805.1 Dehalococcoidia bacterium | reverse complement strand
CGAAATCCGATCTTCGTTCTCTCGGCGACCCTCGCCCAGTGATGCTCGTGGATCCACACTGACCCAGGTACCCCCCCTCGCTTCCCCGTACGACTACATCCGTATCCACCATGGAACGAATCGGACGAGCGATGCCGGTCAGCGCGACCAGATCGCAGACGGGCACGAACGCCTCGCAATCGGTCGAAGCGTTTTCTTATCCAGTCCCCGCGGGGGCGAGCGGCGCGACCTCTTCCCAATCGACCACCCGTGCGGCCTTGAGTTCGTCGATCTGAGTCTCCGAATAGCCCAACTCCCCGAGGATGGCACGCGTATGTTGGCCGCGGAGGGGTCCGGGACCGACGCGCGACGGAGTCAAGGAGAGATCCACCACAGGCCTATAGCGCCAGAAGGTCCCGAGCCGGACGTGTTCGACCTCCGTGGTGTACCACTGTTGGCCGGATTCGTGAAGTCGCGTGAAGACGCGCGACGTCCCGGCGTCCTCCGCTTCGACGCATGCCACGCCGACCCCGGTGAGATCTCGTTCCCACTCCTCCGCGGTCCTTTGTTTAAACACATTCGCGAGTTCGCCCGCCAGCGCTTCCTCGTTTCCTTCGCGCTCGTCGGTAGTCACGAACCGTGGGTCGGATCCGAGGTCGCTCATTTCGAGAGCGGTACAGAGTGATTTCCAGTCGGCATCGGACTCGGCCGAGAGAAAGACCCAGCCTTCCTTCGCCTCGTACAGGCGATAGAGGGGTCCGAGCCCGTACCCCTCCGCGTCTGGGATCCGACGGTCCGGCTTGCCTTCGAACGAGAAGAAGTCGTCTGCATTGGCGTACGCGTTGGCCCCGAGCATGGTGGTCTGGATGTATTGGCCATCCCCGTACCGTTCCCGCGCATACAGCCCGAGGAGGATGGCGGTCGAGGTAACCATCGATCCGTTCGGATCGGGGTTCGTCTCGTTCGATCGGCCAAGTCGGCGAGAGACCTCGATGATTTCATCGTAGGTCATTTCCTGGTTGGCGGGAGGGATGGCTTCGCGCCCCATCTGCGCCAACGCGCCACCTGCGACAGCACCGCCGATCGGGTGCATCGCGGGTCTGTGCGAGTGGGGCCCACTGTCCCCGTATCCACCGGCGTAGACGAAGATGATGTCCCGGTTGAACTCACGGATCTGTTCGTATCCAACTCCGAGCCGCTCGGCTGCCCCCGGCCGCATGTTGTGGACGAAGACGTCAGCGTTCGCCACCAGATCGTGAAGAATCTGCTTCCCTGGGTCAGTCTGAAGGTCGATCGAGATGTTCTCGACCCCGCCCTGAGTCCTGTTGATCGACAGGCCCTGGTTGAACCGCCGCATGAGATCCAAGTCGAACGCCTCGATGCGAATGACCCTCGCGCCAAGTTCTGAGGTGAGCGAGGTGGCGACCGGTGTGGCGATGACCGTCGACATGTCGACGACGGTGATGCCGTTGAGGGGGTGGGGTGGGAGTTCAGGTTGGCGAGCTGCGATAGGTGGCGCCGGCAGGCTGGAGTCGATCCGGTCCAGTACGCCCTTCGAATCAGCGCCGAGCATGGGCGCGGGGCCTTTCACGCTCCCCGGGGTGCCGCGCATATCGACCGCGACTCCGAGTTGGCGCATCGGACCGACCTCAGGGTCAGTCACTTCAACGACGTGCTGGTTGTGAACGACCTGCGGGTGGTTCATCCCCTCCTGTGAGGTCATGAATGGCTCCGCGGCCACGTCGGCGCTCCGATTGATGAAGACGTCCATCCATTCGGAAAGGGTCCTTTCGAGCCCCCGTTCGACCACGATCTTTCTCAGGTGTTCACGTGCCTCGGGCAACAGGGTTGGCGCCCCTTCGAACCTGGGTTCGTCCAACACGTCACCGAGGTCCATCTCTCGCAACCCGGCCTTGAACAGGCGATCGACGACGTTCGCAAGCTGGATCCAGTGACCATCCTTCGTGCGGATCGGCTGGTAACCGACGGCCGGACGTCTTGTCGGATCCGCCTGCGGGTTGTCGGCAAACTCGTCTGGATATTTCAGCATCATCTGCCACACAATCCAATCAGAGATATCGAAGGCGGAGACGCCCTGGAGGAGGCTCGTCTGCACCCACTGGCCCCTGCCCGTCCGGTCGCGAACAATGAGCGCGGCGAGGATTCCCCGGACCGCCGCGAAGGCGGCACCATGGTTCGCGACCTGGACCGCTGCGTAGTGGGGACCCTGTCTCCCGGCCTGGCCAACGAAGGCCGAGAACCGACCGGCCCAGGCGGTGACGACACCCTGGTCCGCCCTGTACCCGGTGTGAGGCCCCTCGCGACCAAACGCGGTGATCGAGCAGTACACGAGGTCGGGTCGGTCCGTTCGAAGCGCCGTGTAGTCGATCCCAAGCCGCGCGGTCTCTCCTGGCGGGAACGCTTCCACAACGACATCGGTCGAGGCCGCGAGTCTTCTGAACGTGTCGGCCCCGGCGGCGGTCTCGAGATCCAGGACGACACTTCGCTTCCCTCGGTTCCATTGGTAATGCTGCGGCGTGGAACGATCGGGGGTGCCTCCTGTAGGCTCGACCTTGATCACGTCGGCGCCGAAATCGGAGAGCACCATCGTGGCCACGGATCCCGCCCAGCCGCTGGTCAAGTCCAAGACGACGGTGCCTGCGAACACATCCGGCATATCTACCACCCCCAATCAAGAATCATAGACGCCGGTATCCAGTAATTCTTGTGGCATAACATCGTTGACGCGAGACACCATCTTCTGCTGGTCAACGACCAAACATCGGGGCCGGCACCGTGAGTAGGCGGAACTGGGTGAATCCGGTGCGGTGCGGCATCTCCAGACGGTTCGCCTCGGGTCCCCCACCCAGACCCGGCGATGGCTGGAAGGCTTGGCTGCCGCGGGCGATCGACGGGAGCGGGCGGGCTTACAATCGCTCCTTAACATCCGGACGCTGCCGCGATTTGCGCCTGGACACTGACTCGTCCGAAGATCGATCTACGTGGGCGGGGAGAGGAGTACGGCGATGGCTACACAACAGCCAGTGATAGGAGCGCCGGTCGGAAGGACCGACGGCCCGGATAAGACCACCGGCCGAGGAAAGTACGCCCTCGATGTCGTTCTTCCGGGGACGCTGTGGCTCAAGATCCTGAGATCGCCCTACCCCCACGCGCGCGTCAAGCACATCGATACGAAACGCGCACTCGCCCATCCTGGGGTTCATGCCGTGCTCACTCCAGACGAAGTCGGTGGCCTCCGCTCCGGGAAAGCGCTCCAGGACGAACCGCTCCTTGCATTCGACGCCGTTCGGTATATCGGGGACAAAGTAGCGGTCGTAGCGGCGGACGACGAAGACACCGCCGAAGAGGCGCTCGCGTTCATCGACGTTGAGTATGAAGAACTGCCGGCGGCTGTGACGTTCGAGCACGCGCTGGCCGATGGCGCGCCGATCCTGCACCCCGACTTCAACTCATACCAGGGACTGCCCGGTGACCCGCTCGAACGGCCCACGAATGCGTTCGCGCGGCAGCTCTGGGAAAAGGGCGACCTAGCAGAAGGATTCGCGAACGCCGACCTGATTCTGGAACGCTGGTACACGACGCCTCGGAGCCACCAAGCGTATATCGAGCCACATAACTGCACGGTGTGGATTGACGACGATGGCCAAATCCAGGTCTGGATGGGGAGCACCGCTGTATTCCGCAGCAAGAACCAACTGGCCGCGCTGTTCGGCGTTCCGTCGGAGAAAATCACAATCAACCGGGCGTACGTGGGTGGAGAGTTCGGCGGCAAGGCTGACTTCGCCGATTCGCCGCTGGTATACCTGATGGCTCGGAAGACCGGGCGCCCGGTGAAACTGAACTATGAATACACGGAGGAACTGACCGCTTCGAATCCCAGACATGAGTCGTCGATCCGGATCAAGGCGGGCGTGATGCGCGACGGAACGCTGACCGCGTGGGACGCTGAGATGTTCTTCAACAGCGGTGCGTATGCGGCCTACAAGCCGGTGCCCGGTTCCAACCTGCCTGGTGCATCGCAGGTCGGTGGGCCGTACAAAACGCCGAACGTCCGCATGGAGAGCATCCAGGTCTATACGAACACCGTCCCATGCGGCTTCGCGCGGTCTCCTGGGGAAGTGCAGGCGATTTTCTCGGGCGAGACCCACATGGACCTGATCGCCGAAGAACTGGGAATGGATCGGATCGAACTGCGTCTCCTGAACATGCTGCAAACGGGAGACCTGACACCGGCGGGCCTGAAGTACGAGGACATCCGGGCGGAGGAAGTGCTGCGCGAGGCGGTTCGAGCCTCCGGCTGGTACGAACCCCTCGCACCGAACACAGGCCGCGGCCTGGCGATCGGAAACCGATCCCAGATCGGGGGGGAGACGCATGTAGGCCTGGCGGTCCACCCGGATGGGCGGGTAACGGCGAGCAGCTCGATCTACGACCCGGGGATGGGGACGGACACGATGATCCAGCAGGTCGTGGCGGAGGAGATGAACATTCCTACGTCTCGGATCGAGATGGTGCCGTACAACACCGACGATGTTCCGTTCGATACGGGGATCGGCGGCACGCGCGGAAGCTACGTCGCGCCGGAAGCGGCGCACCAGGCCTCGGAAGATCTCCAGTCCTCGCTGCGACAATTGGTCGCCGAATTAGAGGGGTGGGACGAGGATTCCACTGCATACGAGGCGGGGGAACTTGTGAACGAACAGACCGGGACCCGGGTGGCGATGGAAACGCTGTCGGCTCGAACCGGGGAGCCAGTGAAGGGCCGCGGCCATGTGCTGGACATGAACCCCAGCAAGTACACGTCCTTCGTTGCCCAGGTTGCCGAGGTCCATGTCGACCCCGACAGTGGGGAGATCGAAGTGAAGCGGGTCACCGCGGTCCACGATTCCGCTCGCGTCATCAACCCGATCGGTTATCACGGGCAGGTCCAGGGCGGGATGATGAATGGGTTCGGCAATGCCCTCACGGAAGATCTGGCGGTCGACGAGAGCGGCCGTGTTACGACACCCACGTTCGCGGAATTCAAGATCCCGTCCGAGCGCGATATTCCCGAACTGACGATCTCGTTGATCGAACACTCCGAGGGTCGCGGGCGTTACGGCACGAAGGGTGTGGGAGAACATTCGAACATCACGACGGCAGGAGCAATCGCAAATGCAGTGGCGGCCGCGAGTGGAGTGCGCGTCTATAGCCTGCCGGTAACGGCTGAGAAAGTTTGGCGGGCACTCAACGCGGGAACGGATTAACTCCCACACGCTTACCATCACGCTCCGGACAGAGTTACACGCCCGGTTCTTTCGTACTGTTTGACAAAGTCGATGGCCGTAACGACCATCGAGGCGCCGATTGAACGAACCGGTGACCCCGTGCTAGATTTGGTCACTCTGAAGCCCATTCGACATCGAAGGAGATTGGAAACATGCCTCGATTCAACAATGTCTCAGTAGAAGAAGCACAGGCGAAATCCGCGACGGGAAAACGAGCGGAGTTGCTTCGAGAGTACATGGGATATCTGGACCAACTCCGACCTGGTGGTGCCGGGA
>JASLZO010000082.1 GCA_030754805.1 Dehalococcoidia bacterium | reverse complement strand
AGATGGCGGCTATGACTGCTTCGAGCGTATCGGCCAGATTCGCATCGCGGTCACGCCCGCCACCGGCCTCCTCGCCCCGGCCAAGTTCCAGAGCACTGCCTAGGTCAACGGACCTGGCGACCGCCGACAGTGTTGCACGGCTCACGAGGGCCGACCGTGCGCGCGTCAACTCGCCCTCGGGCGCATCCGGCATCTCATCGTATAGCCACGTGGCGACGACCTGTCCAAGCACCGCGTCACCCAGGAATTCGAGGCGCTCGTTGGACTCGAGCTCCGTACGATCCGGGTCTTCGTTCAGGACCGAACCGTGAATGAGAGCACGCTGGAGTAATTTCGGGTCCGAGAACCGAACCCCCAACCTACCCTCCAGCGCACGTTGTGACGCCTGGTTGGACGTCATCGGACGATCTCGTCGATACTGCTATCGATTCGCGAGGGTCTCCTTGAGCTCGGTGATAGTCGCTTGCCGCCACGTACCCCAGTTTTCCTCCCGGAACTTGGCGTTGTGGGCCGAGCGCTCCTCCTGGGACATCCCTTCGGTTCCGACGCGCATGTCACCGATGTGCTTCTCCGCGTACCGGGAACGCTCGATGAAGTGGGTGATGTACTCGTGATCCTTCGTGTAAAAGACAAAGACCGGAATCGAATCGAATTCGCCGTCCTTTCGGAACTCCGCCATGATGTCCTTGTGCTGGTCGCGTTCGACCACACGCAGCTCCATCCCGCTGGCTTCGGCAATCTTGGCGATCACCGGGACTTCGCGGAAGCAGTCCGGGCACCAGTTCTCGGTGATGACCAGCACCTTTGCTGGGCCGCCCGGCCGCCCAACGAGTTCCGCCAACTCCTTCGCATCCTGCGCGGATACGTGAGTTGCCTCATAGTTCTCGTCATAGACATCCCCATATTCAGTAAAGGACGCCCGATAGTCGACGTAGGTTTTTCCCTTAGCGAAACGCTCCGGCGTTACAACACTTGGGCTGCTCGCAACCATATCTAGCTATGCCTCCTACGAATATCTATCGCTCGTTCGTCGTTGACTGAGAATTCCCCGTCGGAAAATCTAGGTACTTACCCGCAGTAATGGACCACCGGCATCCGTGACGGTGCCATCAAGAGCGATGATGGACGGTCGTTCTTCGCAGTAGTCGCCGAACTCGCATTTGTCGAACAAGAACGAGTTCATGTCCTTGTCATACCGGATCGACCAGGAGCCAACGATCACTCCGTCGTGTCCCAACTCAAGCTGTTGCTGCAGCGCCTGGAGCAGAGCCTGGAGCTGTTCTTTTCCCATGGTTTCCCCCTCGATGGATATGCCTGCGTGAACCAGAAGGGTAAGCGCCGTGCGGCGCTCTTCCTATACGTTCGGACACAAACCTACTGTTTATTGTATATCTGACACCGTCACGCAACGTTTGCGGGACTTCCATCCGCCGGAAATCACGACGCAATGGCAATCGATTGAACATCCGAAAAAACTTTGGAGCGGCCGTTTCGCCCTCCATCGCCTCCGCGACAGCCGCGATCTCGGAGGTTGCTGCTCGCGTCGGAGACCCTCTCTTCCTGGTTGGCGGTGCAGTCCGGGATTCTCTGCTTGGGAGGGAAGTGAAGGAAGTCGACTTCGTGTTCGTCGGTGATGTCGCGCACCTCGCAAGCGAGGTCGAACGTTCAGGACTCGGCCGACAAGTCGCAAGCTCCCAGTTCCTGACGGCCAAGTTGCAGGTCGGAGATTCGGTATTTGACATCGTGACGGCACGGGGCGAGTCCTACAAACGGCCAGGCGCCCTGCCAACGGTTCATCGCGGCGACCTTCAAGCCGACCTCGCGCGCCGTGACTTCACCGTAAACGCAATGGCGGTATCGTTGACGCCTGGCACCGGTTACATGACCCTCATCGACCCTCTCCGTGGTCAGGTTGACCTAGAAGACAGGGTACTGCGGGCGCTCCATCCCGGCAGCTTCCGCGACGATGCCACGCGGGTGTTCCGAGCTGCCCGGTACGCCAGTCGGCTAGGATTCCGAGTTGATCCGTCAACGGCCGAGTGGATCGGGCAGGACGGGCACCATCTGGACGCGATCAGTCCGGACCGTCTGCGACACGAATTCGACCGATGCTGGGACGAGCCTGCGCCGGAACGAGTTCTCGAACTACTAGATGCATGGGGGGCTTTGACGGCCGTCCACGAGGCTTTGAGTTGGACCCGCGAAGCGTCGAAAGGGTTCGGGCTTGCGCGGACGTCACGTCCTTCAGATGTCCCACGAGATAGCGTCTACTGGGCGGCGATGGGGATGCATGCGATTGTTCCGCACGATGCCGATGGTTTGGCGGCGCGATTAAATCTTCAGTCCGACGACGCGCGTGCGTTTTTCGATGGTCGCTCGTGGAGTACCAGCCCAGGGAGCCGACTCCAGATGTTGCTCGATTCCGGGGTGGCTCCAAGCGAGGTCGTCCACCTATTGGACGAGGTAGAACTTCCCGTGGTTATAGCCGCCGCCGCAGTTGCAGTTGGTCCGCCAGCCGAGGCTCTCTCCACCTATATCGAAAAGCTCCGATTGACGCGCCCGTTCCTCAACGGTGACGACCTCATCGAGATGGGCGTCGCCGAGGGACCTCTGATCGGCGATCTGCTGCGTCGACTCCGAACCACCCGGATTGATGGGGAGAGCACTTCAGCCGCGGACGAACGTTCGCTCGTCTTCAAGTGGACTGAGCGATCCGACAACTACGAGGGTGAGGAGTTGCGCTCACCACCCGCCGACAGTGCCCTCCGTCTCTCGAGGTGGAACAGGATGAGTTGCACGTAGGCAGCGTTCCGAGCGAAACACTGTCTGCCCCAGTCACTGATCCGTTCTCTCGTCCAGGCAGCAACTTCGGGCGATCGGCGTCGGACGGCCCTCTCAACCCAGGTGTCCACCGGAAAGGCCTCCTGGAAATGGAGCGCGTACGCGAGCACGCAGTCGGCGACCTTCGGCCCGACGCCGGGAATCGCGCGCAATACCTGTCAGGCCGTATCGAAGTCATCAACGGACAACCCGACGAGATCGATCTCGTGTCTCGCAATCATGCGTGCGGCGGCTATGAGATGGGGAGCGCGGTAGCTGATCTTCAACTTTCGGAGTCGTTCTTCTCCGAAATCGGCGAGGGCGGAGGGTTCCGGAAACGCGTAGACGGTCGATCCATCCGACCCGAACTGCTCTCCTGCCTCGCGGGCTATATCCTCTACGTTCTTCCGGATCCGTGGACCGTTCGAGTTCTGGCTGAGGATGAAACTGACAAGCGTCTCCCACGAATCCTGACGGAGCAGGTGAACTCCTTCGGCATGGAGCAGCTCGCCACGCGGGATACCGCTGCTCGCCAGCGCCGTTAATGAAGTGGCGATGGGATCGTCCAAGCCCAGGTATCGTCGGAGATTACTCTCTGACATTGCGCCGCCGGCACCGGACTGGCGCACCTCCAACTCGTCCCCATCCGACTCCACGTGGCGCAAGCGAACGACGGTCCGGCCGAGCGGCGCCTCCCACCAACCGTTTGCCTGGCGCCACCGGAACGCTTGCCCGCCATCAAGCGTCGTTGGAAGGTCGAGCGGGTGGTCGAGGCGCAGTCGGATCTTGGCAGGCTCAGACACGGACCTGACGGTCGTAGAGCCAATCGGCCACGGCGTCCGAGAGGCCCGCCAGCGTTGGCATCGAAACGTTCGTCCCCGGAAGAGCCTGGATATACGTTTCCCCGTACCGGCGCGTCAGGAGTCGTGCGTCCAAAATGACGATCGCGCCGTTGTCCTTCCCCGACCGGATGAGCCGTCCGAGCCCCTGGCGGAATCGCAACAGGCTCTCGGGCAGGGTGAACTCATTGACTGGATCCTCGTACGTCTCTCCACGGGCAGCGACGATGGGATCCGTCGGCACGGCGAATGGGAGCCTTGGAATCACCAGCACACGGAGCGCGTCACCGGCGAGATCGACACCTTCCCAGAACGTCGCGGCGCCGAGCAGGACCGTCTTCGGATTTGCTCGCTGCATCTCGATGAGCCGGGCAGGCGCGCCATCTATACCCTGCCCCAATACCGAGATCTCCTGCGCGGCCAACTCCGATTTGAGGTAGTTGTACGCCTGCCTGAGCGCTCGATAGGAAGTGAATAGGGCGAGCACACCTCCGTCAGAGACGCTCGCTATCTGGGCGATGGACTGCTCGACCGCCCGTTGGTACGAGGGTGCGCCCGGTGGTGGGACGTCAGTTGGGATAAACGAACTGACAGCGGCCGCGTGATCGAACGGAGAGTCAATCTGCAGTTCTTGTGCCGACTCGATCCCCAGTCTCGTGCGAACATGCTGGAAGTTCTCTGCCGTCGCGAGCGTGCCGCTAGTAAGCACAATGCTGTCGCGCCCGTCAAAGAGGCCGGCTTTGAGCAACGATCCCGTACTCAAGGGAGCCCAGTGCATGCCAACCGTATTCCTGGCGTCAGTCGAAGTCGTCAGCCAAGCGATGCCGTCTGAAAGGGAATCGTCCATGATCAGTTCGAGCGTGTTCCGAATCTCGGCCAAGCGTCGGGAAAGGTCATCCGCCGTCCGGAGCGTGTACGGCTGGACGGCACCATCGAGCGTGTCGATCAGTGTGCCAAAGGTCCGGGCGAGCGCGGCCAACGCGGTCTTGACATCCCCCCAAGCTTCGAGAAGTGGTGTCCACCCGGCGGAAACCCTCGTCGTCGCGGTGATTCGAAGGGCCGATTCTCCATCGGGTCGATCTGATTCGCGAGCGATGTAGGGGTCGGCAAGGCCAAACAGCATCTGGAGCCTCTCCGATGCCGCTCGTGCCGCCTCTCCGACGGCATCTCCCCGCGTGGCAATCTCCGCAGCCCTTGCGGACGCCCCGGTGGATGCCGCCTCGCCCATCGCGGACGGCACGAGCCTCGGCTTGCCCTCATGGGCGCCGAGGGCGGCAAGGACATCATCGGTCTCACGTTTCGTGACATCCCGGCCGAATTGCGCGGTCGCTTCACGTTCCAGGTGGTGGGCCTCATCCAACACGAGGTGCTTTGCGTGGCCCAAGACCGCACCTTCTCTGGCGCTGTCGGCTAGCAACAATGAATGGTTCGTTATGACCAGTATCGCGTCCTGCGCGGCTTTCCGGGCACGGGCCACATAGCACACGCCCTGGCGTTGAAAGTCGCAGCCTGCGTGCTCTTCGTCCCCTCCGGCGGAGATGATCGGCCAGAACTCTGTTTCGGGTTCGGAGAGGCGGAGCTCACCGATGTCTCCTCTGACCGTCGTTTCGAGCCAGACGAGTACTCGAGTCAGGAATGCGGCATAGTCCGCATCCATACTCGGACGTCGCAATTCCTGCCCGAGGCGAGAGAGGCAGACGTAGTTTCCCCTTCCCTTCAAGAGGGCAACCCGCGAACCCGATGACTCCATGCCCAGTATCTGGAGCGCGATTGGCGCGTCCTTCGTGGCAAGTTGCTCTTGCAGGCCCCGTGTCGAGGTCGAAACGACGATGGGCGTATCGTTCGCGGCACCGAACGCTAGAGCAGGAACCAGATATGCCAACGACTTACCAGTCCCTGGT
>JASLZO010000081.1:2762-5852 GCA_030754805.1 Dehalococcoidia bacterium | reverse complement strand
ATGCTCCTCACGGCACTCAGCTCCGGCTCGGCTTTCTACGCCTTCGGGCTCTTCATCGTCCCGTTCGATGAAGACTTTGGATGGAGTCGCGGCCAGGTGAGCGGGGCCATATCTCTCCACTTCCTGATTGTCGGCCTCACGGGACCCTTTGCCGGTCGCTTCATTGATCGCCATGACGCCAGGACCCTAATCCTCATTGGCCTCGTGATCGCGGGCACCTCGTACCTCGCTCTCACGCTCGTTTCGACCCTCTGGGCGCTCTATGCCCTCTGGGCCGTTCTCGCCGTCGGCACCGCGCTCTTTGGAATCGTGCCAGTCGGTGTATTGATCGCCCGCTGGTTCGACCGCCGCCGCGGGATGGCGACGGGGATCGCGATGGTCGGTGTGGGGCTTGGAGGGCTCGTGCTGGCCCCGGTTACCGGCAGTGTCATCGACTCATACGGGTGGGAGCGAGCCGCCACGTTCCTGGGGTTGCTCCTCATCACGCTCCCGGTGCCCTTCATCCTCCTGCTGATCCGCAATACTCCCGCGAACCTAGGCCTGCTTCCTGATGGCGCCGATCCCAGTGATGTCGCGGCTGCCGATGCGCGAAAACGGGCCACGGAGACGACCTGGCGACCCGCGGACGCGCTGAGGACCCCGGCCTTTTGGTTCATCGGCGGTGCGTTCTTTCTCGCCTCAACCGCAACGGTCGGCATTCTCCAGCACCAGGCCTCGTTCATGCGGGACTATGCGCTCGCGCCAACGATGGCCGCGCTTGGAGTCGGCATCACCTCCGGCGTTGGCGCAGTGGGTAAGCTCGCATTCGGGTACTTCGCTGACCGGTTCCCGGTCCGGTACGCGGCGCTCGTTTCCTTCGGATGCCAGGCCACCGGGCTCGTTCTTCTATTGCTCACGCAGCAGACCTGGGCGCTGTGGACATACGTCGTGCTGTTTGGCATCGGCATGGGCGCGACGGTCGTCCTTGTACCCCTACTAGTCGCAGAGGTCTTCGGAATGGGATCCTTCGGAACGTTGTTCGGGTCAGTGAACGCGGTTCAGGGACTTGGACTCGCCGTCGGACCACTGGCAGGAGGAATCATCTTCGACGCGTTCGGTTCCTACGCCATCGCTTTCGAAGCGTCGCTGCTCCTGTACTTCGGCGCTGCCATCCTCGTCTTTATCGCTCGCCGTCCGACGCGCCCTTCGAGCGCCGAAATCGGTTCAGAGGTCGAAGCCGCCGTCACTACGGGATAGCGGGGCCTTCGGGCGCAGGACTCCCCCAACCTCCACCGCCAGGCGTCTCCACGGTCAGGACGTCCCCCGGCTCGACCCGCACGCTAGCGGTGGCCGGGATCTCCTCAATCTCCGAATCCTTCGTTCGACGGAGGTAATTCCGCCCACTAGATCCCGGCCTCCCTCCGTCCAGCCCCTGGGGCATCATCGACCTGCGCTCCGATAGTACCGTTACCACCGCTTGCCCCCTGAACTCTACGGAGCGTACGAGTCCATCCCCGCCAAAGTTGAGCCCTTCACCTCCGGATCCGCGTAGGATCCGGTACTCGACGACCCGAAACGGATATGCATACTCCAACGCCTCGACCGGTGTGTTCATGGTGTTCGTCATGTGCGTGTGGACGGCCGACCCGCCGGGTCCCTTCGGTCCTCCGCCGGCGCCTCCAGCAAGGGTCTCGTAGTACGCGAACGGCATCCCAGTCCGTGGGTCGTCCCCACCAATCGTCACGTTGTTCATCGTCCCCTGGCTCGCCGCCGGGATCCGGCCCGGCAACGCCTTGGCGAGCGCGCCCAGTACGACATCCACGATCCGTTGGCTCGTTTCGACGTTTCCGGCCGCAACGGCCCGCGGTGGGTTTGCCCGCACCAACGAGCCGTCCGGTGCAATCACGGTTACCGGCGTCGAGACTCCCTCATTTCCCGGCGCACGTGGCCCAGCAAGGCATCGAACGCAATAGAGGACTGCCGAAACGGTCACCGCTTCGACTGCATTGATGTTCCCATCGGTCACCTCCGGCGAGGTCCCCTCGAAATCAACCGTCATCGTGCCCTGGCCGTCGATCGTAATGGCTACCTCGATGACGGGCCGAGAATCGGTCCCGGGTGGAGTCTCCATCTGGTCCCTGAATCTGTAGGTGCCGGGCGACACTTCTTGCAGCGCGGAGCGGACCATCCCTTCCCCATAGGAGATCAGGGAATCCACGTGTTCGTTGAACTCATCGGGTCCATATCGAGCGGCCGTATCCCTCAACCGGGCCTCGCCAATCCGGTTCGCCGCCATCTGCGCCGCCAGGTCTCCTTGTCGTTCATCAGGTGTCCGAACGTTGCGGAAGAACAGGTCCAACACTTCCTCATTAACTCGACCTTCCCGAACTAGCCGCAACGGCGGAATGATGAATCCTTCCTGATATATCTCGGTCGACACCGGCATCGATCCTGGCGAGATTCCACCTACGTCCGCATGATGAGCCCGTGACGCTGCGAACCCAATCAGCGGACCGTCGGTGGCGAACACCGGCGAGATCAGCGTCACGTCCGGCAGGTGAGTCCCACCCAGGAACGGGTCGTTCAGGATGATCAGGTCTCCTCGCGTGAACGTCCCCGCGAACCGGTCAATCCCTGCCCGAACGGACGCCGCCATGGCGCCTAGGTGCACCGGGATGTGTTCTGCCTGCGCCACCGATCGCCCCGCCGCATCAAAGACCGCGCACGAGTAGTCCAGGCGTTCCTTGATATTCGGCGAGTATGCCGTCCGTCCAAGCACGATGCCCATCTCTTCGACGATCGAAGCCAGTTGGTTCCGAAATACTTCCAGCGAAATCGAGTCCACAATCATACGGTGGGCTCCGAGTTGGGCTCCAGGATCAGGTTGCCGATCCTATCCACAATCGCTCTCCACCCAGCCGGGACGTACGTCGTAGCGTCGGGTTGTGTGACGATCGCCGATCCGGCGAAACGAGAGCCCGGTCCCAGTTCTTCCCGGTCGAACAAATTCGCCTCGACTTCATCTCGGTTTGCCCCTACGGCTCGCGTCGGGACTCCCAACGCCCGTGCACTCACCTGGTCCAGCTGACGGGTCAGCGACCCGCGATGAAC
>JASLZO010000081.1:0-2752 GCA_030754805.1 Dehalococcoidia bacterium | reverse complement strand
AGGTCTCCACCCGTCTAACGCGGATCGAAACGATCTCGATCTCCCTTTCGGGATGGCTATGTCCAAAACGTTGCTCGTGAGCCTCATGGAACCGTTGGATCAACTCTCCCGGGTCGTCCGAGCTCAAAGGCACGTTCAACTCGTACCCCTGACCCAGATACCGGATGTCGGCCGATCGGAGCACGACGGCCTCCGCCGCATCATCGTCTTCCACCTCATCGGCGAGCCGTCCGAAGGTCGCTTTCAGCTCGTCGATCGTCCATTCAATGCCCGGAACCATGAGCGTCCTCGATCGTTCGCGAATCGCATCCGCCACCAGCATGCCCGCGGCGGACGTAACACCCGGATACCTCGGAACGAGGACCTTCCTGACATCAAGGGCTTCCGCCAGTTCGCACGCATGTAGAGGTCCGGCCCCCCCGAACGCGACCAATACAAACTCTCGAGGGTCATGCCCACGCTGGACAGAGACGCGCCGGAGCGCGCGCTCCATGTTCGAATTGGCGACCCGAATCACCCCGAGAGCGGCGCCGATGACGTCGGTTCCCATGCTTTTCGCCAGCGCCGCCACTGACCGACTCGAGGCTGCCCCGTCCAACAGCAGCGTGCCACCAAGTTCGGTAGAGGTTGGCAGACGGCCGAGGACGACGTTCGCGTCGGTTACCGTCGGTTCGGTCCCCTTCCCGTACGCCGCCGGGCCTGGATCTGCTCCCGCCGACCGTGGACCGACCTCAAGGGCACCACCAGCATCGACGTGCGCAATCGAACCCCCGCCTGCCCCGACGGTCCAGATATCCACCGTCTGCAACCACACCGGAAGACCAGCGATCTCCCCTTCGCTGGTACGCGGAATCTCGCCGGGGCAGAGGGCGACATCCGTCGAGGTCCCGCCCATATCGAACGTAATCACCTGCCCCATCCCCACCGCCTGTGCGATGGCAAACGCGCCGGTCACGCCCCCAGCGGGGCCGCTCAATAGCATATGAACTGGCCGCTCAATCGTCTCTTTGGTGGTCAGGCTTCCGCCCGATGACGAGAAGGTCCGGATCGGGTTGGGTAGTTCGTTTCGTAAACGGGACACGTATCGACCGACGACAGGGGCCACATACGCGTTCAATACCGTCGTTGAAGTTCGCTCGTATTCACGGAACTCCGGTAGCACGATGCTCGACAGGGAGACGGGAACATCCGCGCCAAGCCTTTGCGTCAGCACGTCTCGGATCGCTTCCTCGTGAGCGGGGTGGAGAAACGAGAACAGCAAGGACACAGCAACCGACTCGAACCCTGAGTCCACTATCCACTCAGCTATGGTGTCGACATTCGCCTCGTTGAGAGGAATGTGGACTTCCCCTTCGGCCGTTACGCGCTCGGTGACACCGAATCGTCCCTCGCGTGCAACCAGAGTCTTCCTTGGAGGGACGTTCAGGTCGTAGAGGGTTTTCCTCGTCTGCCGTCCGATCTCGATCACGTCTTCGAACCCACGGGTCGTTACCAGCGCAACTCGCGCGCCGGTCCCTTCGAGTACCACGTTCGTGGCCACCGTGCTCCCGTGGACGATCTCCTCGTCCCCCGGGACTCCCAACTCCGCGATCAGCTGCAACAATGCCCGAGAGGGGTCCTCGGGCGACGACGGCATCTTCGCCACAACCGGAATCTGATCTGGTCGCGACCAGATCAAGTCCGTGAACGTTCCGCCGACATCGATTCCGAGCACTCGCCAACGCCCCTACGCGTCTTCAGTCAGGGTTGTAACCGGCAGGATCGCCACGGGCCTCTGGTTCAAAAAGTAGGAAACGGCGGTCTCAAGTGGGACCAAACCTGCCCGGATCCGAAGGGAAGGTCCGATGTCCATCTGTGGAATCTTCGTCGGACCCGTATGAAACGTCACCTTTCGAATCGGAAACCCGGTACCAAGACCCCTATCGCGCTGCGAAATCGATCGGTGCCCCACCTTCGTGCGCATGGTCCTGGTCGAGCCCATGCTCGACAAGCAGCGGGGCTTCCTGCGCGATTCCGTCATCCAGGATCGCCTGAACAAGATGGACACCCTCTTCACGGGCCTCCAGTCCGAGGTTCATGAAGAACTGGTGGCCCTGGACCGGGAGAAGTTGCGCGTCGATCGGGTCGCTCCGCACCATCTCCCGACCCTGAGGGTCCAGCACTCGCAGGATCAGCACGTGCGAGCCTTCCCCGTGCAGCCGGCAGTAGATCGCGAATTGGAAAGCCATGGGCAGGTTCGCTGCACCAACCGTGTCGAAGATTCCGATCACGTGCGCTCGTCCGCGCTCGTCACGGAACGCGTCCTGTCCGATCAGGAGGGCCGTTACCCGTGCGTTCGTCGGGTTCATATCGACTCTGCAGGTCGAATCGCCAGACCCGTCAGTCCTTGGTGCCGGGACACCAGCCGTTGTGTTCTCCGCGCACGTCCGCCCATGACTCGAACCCCACGTGGCGTTGCAGCAGATGGCCGCATTTTTCGCAATCCTCGTGCTCTATGGTCTCGAAGGGGTCGACCTCGGCGCCCATCATCGCCTGCGACGCGAGTTCGACCAACGACCCCAGGCGGTCCACAACCTCATCCCTGACGGCAGCGAAACTCTCCGGGGGCCGTGGCACCTGCATCGCGTCCATCGAGAATCGTCCGCACAGAATCAGGTGGTCGTGGTAGATACCGGGGATAGTCTCGTCCAGCGTGACCTGTCGTTCTCTCCTGACCTGTTCAGGGCCCTCGATCTCCAATTCGCTCGCGACG
>JASLZO010000080.1 GCA_030754805.1 Dehalococcoidia bacterium | reverse complement strand
CATGTCATCCTCGCGTGGTTTCAACAGGAAGAACAACGGGAGCGCCATCGCGACCCCGCCCGCGGCCGCGAAGAACGCGACCGCCGGTACGAACATCGCTAGTAACGCTCCGGCCGCGAACGGACCGAGCAGTTGTGCACCACTGAACACCATCGACGAGAGCGCGACTCCATTGGCGATGTCATGCCGGGGTACCAGGTTCGGGACCATCGCTGCCCGGGCCGGAAACGCGAGCGCGAAATTGATGCCGTTGATCGTCGCGAGAATTATCAGATAGAGGACCGTCACCGTCTCGGTCACGACCAGTAGAGCCAGCACGACCAACGTGATGAGGTTCACGAACTCGGCCGTGATCAGGATCGCCTTGCGGTCGAACCGGTCTGCCATCACTCCCCCGAAGATGGACAGGACGAGCGATGGAACCTGAGACGCGGCGGCAACGGCGGTTACCTGGAACGGCGATGCGGTCAGGTCGAAGACCAGCCAACCGCGCGCGATGATCAGCATAAAAAATGACGTGATCGAGAGCAGCGAGCCGACCCAGTAGTAGGTGTAGCTGGAGCTTCGGAAGGCGCGGAACGGATTCGAGTTTTCGGTCCCACCATCTCCCGGGGGTCGGCCAGGGGGCGAAGAGTCTCGTTGTACAGTCGTCGAGTCGGCGTTGCTCAAGGGCTACCTTTGTCAACCTACGGGAACAGAGGAACCAGCAAACCCCGAGCCCGACCCGAGACGCGAAAACGTAGAGGGAGAGAGATTGGGGGCAGAATCAGCGTTAAGTATACTTCGACGCTCTTCGAAGTGTGACTTCAGGCCCGCTCGTGTTCCTTCGCGAGGCCCCAAAGACGGTCCTGCTTTTCCAACGGCAACTCCGCGAGTGAGATTCCCTCTTCATTGGCCATGATCTCCATGGCTTGGAAGCGGGATACGAACTTGCGGTTCGCGCCACGCAACGTGGCTTCGACGTCGATCTCCCAGTGGCGGCCGAGGTTTACCAGTGAGAAGAGAAGGTCGCCGAACTCCGCTTCGCGCTGACCGACATCTTCCGCGTTGACGAATTCTGTCGCTTCCTCGGAAACCTTTTCGATCACTCCGTCGATCGATGGCCAGTCGAAGCCGACGTTCGATGCCCGGTCCTGGACCCGCTGCGCGTACCCGAGCGCGGGCATCGTCGCAGGCACGCCCGTTAAGATCGAGGCGTTCGCGCGCTCGCGACTCTTCAAGACCTCCCAGCGTTCCGCGATCTCGGCCGCACTATCCGCGGTTGCTTCTCCGAAGACGTGCGGGTGGCGGCGGATCAGCTTCGAGAGCAGACCCTCCACAACATCGGCGACGGAGAAGGCACCGGCTTCGTCCGCGATCTGACTGTGCAGCCCGATCTGCAGGAGGATGTCTCCCAGCTCGTCACGGAGTGCCGGCAGTTGCTCCGTGTCGACTTCTTCCAACGCCTCGTATGTTTCTTCTAAGAGGTACGGCGCGAGCGATCGGTGCGTCTGCGCCCGGTCCCACGGGCACCCATCCGGCGCGCGCAGCCGGGCAATGACCTCTACTAACGTCCGGAAGTCCCTGAGGTCCTGTTCCCAGGTCAAGGGCGCGAGGTAGACGAAGCCGGAAGGGCCGGGAGGGGCGCCCGCGAAGAGCGTCGAGACCGTCCCCGACTCCGACGACGCACCGTACGACAGAACGACCGGGGCTTCGGCTGGATAGCGCGAAAGGACAGCGTCGCGAAGCGCCTTCGAGACCGGCAGGGAGATGATGGTCGGTAGGCGGGCGTCAAGTCGCTGGGGGTCGGTGCCCGCACCGGCGAGGAGGAGCAGACCGTCCGCCGATGCCAGGTTGAATCCCTCAAGGACATCGGAGACTTCTCGAAAATCGATCGGCACGTCGCGTCCCCTCCATCGCCCACAGATGGACGCATTATAGGAAGGACACTCGTGTAGACGATGCGGGTCCATGTTGTTGGCACGAACCGCGAATCGTTAGACTGACTTCACTCCCGCGGGAGTCCGGTTTCCCGCATCGCGGTGGGGGCATGGTGGGCGTGGCCAAGCTTGGTTAAGGCGCCAGGATGTGGCCCTGGAGATCGAGGGTTCGAATCCCTTCGCCCACCCCATCCCCCGCTTCACCTTCGTCGAAACGACGAGAGTCAATCAGTGTTCACCATGATTCGATCCTCTGATCTCCAGTGATGGCCGGCCATCGGAGCCTGCTGGCGGTGACGGCGCACCCGGACGATGAGACGTTCATCTTCGGTGGGACGTTGGCGCGGTATGCGGCGGAGGGCGTCGAGGTCCACCTGGTTGTCGGGTGCCTGGATGACCGGATCGACGGAAGCGTAAGGCGAGAAGAGCTGCAGTGCGTCTCCGAGACGCTAGGGCTCGCTTCAGTCACCGTCCTGGACTATGAAGCGCCTGCGCTTGCCGGAGACCTGTCGGACTCTCGCGTCTCGGCGGTTGCCGAACTCGTCCGCGAAGCAATCGAACGGATCGACCCTCGGGTGGTCCTCACGTTCGATTCCACTGGCGGTACCGGCGAGGCGGACCACATCCTGATGGGCCGAGCGACCGCGACGGCGTTCGAATCGACGGTCTCCGGGGATGACCACGATCAGCAGGCAACGAAGCTGTACGTTGGGCACTTCGGCAGGAAACTGATGCGATTCGGGACCAACGTGCTCCGCATGACGCCCGGACGGGACCCACGTCGCTTCGGCCCTAGTGGGGGAGTCGACCTGGTTGCCGCGCTTGACGCCTCGCCATCCGCGACGACCTTCATTGACGTGAGGAGGCACCTCGGTATCCGACGGATGGCGGTCGATTGTCACCAGAGCCAACTCCTGGGGGCGCCGTGGGTTCTGCGCCGATACGAACGGCTTCCCGCCGGGGTCCGAGGGGCGCTGTTCCGGCGAGAGGTGTACGCGCGGGTTTGGCCGCCGGCACCGACGGGACTTCGAGAAGAGAGCTTTTTCGAGCTGGGTGCGCCGAGCGACCTTACCGATGACACATAAGTGAGACAATCCGAGTCGATCCGCGTCGCACTTGATTCACTGGGGGATGAAGATGGATTTCATGCTGGCGCCCGAGGATGTCGCGTTCGCCGGAGAGGTGCGAGAGTTCGTCGAGCGGGAGTGGGACTCGAAGGGACTCGATTCGTACAGCAACTCGGTGTACTCGTACGACATCCACATCCAGGAGGACGCGGACCGAGTCGAGGAGTTCGTGAAGAAGCTCGTCGACAAGGGGTGGTGGACGATGTCGTGGCCCAAAGAGTTCGGGGGCCAAGCCGCGCCGCTTGGCAAACGGCTGGCGTACCATGAGGCGATGGCGTACGCGGGCGCGCCGGCTGATGCGCCGGGGTTCTTCGCACACACCCTGATGATCGAGGGTCAGCAGTGGCAGAAGGACACGTTCCTAAGGGAGATGGCGCGGGGAGATCACCTGAACCTGTCCCAGGGGTTCAGCGAACCAAACTCCGGTGCCGATCTAGCGAGCGTCCGGACCCGTGCCGTGCGAGATGGTGACGACTGGCTGATCACGGGCCAGAAGATCTGGAACACCGGCGGCCACATGGCCGACTGGGGACACTACCTGGTCCGGTCCGATCCCGATGCGCCGAAGCACCGAGGAATCTCGTACTTCATCCTCGACATGAAGACACCTGGGATCACACTCCGGCCCCTTTACGACGCGTTGGGCCGGTTCCGGTGGTGCGAGGTGTTCCTCGACGAGGTTCGAGTACCGAACCGCAACATCATCGGAGAGGTGAACCGGGGCTGGTATGCGGCGATGACGAATATGTCATTTGAACGTGGAGGCGTGGATGCCCCCGCGCGTCGCCTGCGGGACCTGGAGCAGTTCATCGAGTACGGGAAGCGGACGAAGGTGAACGGCGAATCGTTAATCGACGGGGTGGTCGATCGGCATCAACTTGCGGATGCCCGAGTCAAGATCGAAATCGCGCGGATGATCTCGTATCGCGTGGCGTGGGCGCAGACTCGGGGCGAGGTCCCGGTGATGGAGTCGTCATTTTCGAAGCTGTTCAACGACGAGATGACGTGGGAGATCTACAACATCTTTCGGCGGATCCTGAAAGACTCGTCGGTGCTATCGGTGGGCGAGCCTCGGGCCCCGCTGCGCGGCTACCCGGCGGTGAATGCGTATCTGAGCGGCATGAACCGCTTTGCCGGCGGAGGCAAGGAGATCATGTCCAACATCATTGCCCAACGCGGGTTGGGATTGCCGCGGTAGCGGTAGTCAGTTCGGACAGTTTTCCCGCGGCCGCCCTGAGGGCCGGCGATTCATCTGCCTGTCGTGATGTTGAGTAGAGTAAGCGCGGGGCCCGTGTTCAGGGCCCCGCTTCTTGGCCGAGATCTCCTATTAATGTCCAAAACCGAGGGATCATGCTACTGACTCGACTCGCGCTCCGCTGGCGTATCGTGACTCTCGTCCTGCTCGCCCTGGCGATCCTCGCAGGGTTGTGGTCGATTACGAGGCTCCAGGTTGAGCTGATTCCTGACGTGGACTTCCCGATCCTGACGGTCGTGACGTTCTATCCGGGGGCGGATCCACCCAGGGTGCTCACGGAAGTGACGGAGCCTGTCGAGGGGATCTTCTCGGGTATGAACGGGCTGGACACAGTTAGGTCGGTTTCTTCGCCGAATCTCTCTGTGGCGGTCGCCGAGTTCGAGTTCGGGACGGACATGGACGCCGCGGAACGCCGGGTGACCGAACGGCTTGAAGACCTCGTGTTTGCCGAAGGGGTCCAGGAGGCAAGGGTCGGCCGGTTCAATATCGACCAATTCCCGGTTCTGCAACTGAGCGTTCGCGGAGATCGACCATCCGGGGAGTTGCAGGCCCTGGTCGAGTCTGACGTTATGCCGCGTCTCAAGGGTGTGAAGGGCGTGACGACCGCGGAGATCCCGATCGATGCCGGGGCCGAGGGTACGATCAGCAGGACCAACGGCCTACCGAGCTTGGGAATCTCCATCACGAAGGATCCGGACGCGAACACGGTGGACGTCGTGGACGCCGTGTTCGCGGAGTTGGAGGCGATCGGGAGCGGCTTGCCGCCCGATATCAAGTTCACGACGATCGCGAACCAGGCGCCGGATATCCAGAACTCGATCGACAAGCTGACGAGGGAGGTGGCACTGGGCGCCTTGCTGGCGATTCTAGTGATTTTCGCATTCCTTCTGAGCGCGCGACCCACGTTCGTGGCGAGCATCTCCATCCCGGCGAGCCTGCTGATTGGCGTGATCGTCATGAACTGGCAAGGGATGAGCCTGAACATCATCACGCTCGGCGGGCTGGCGATCTCGGCTGGTCGAGTCGTGGATGACAGCATCGTCGTGATGGAGAACGTCTTTCGGTATATCCAACGGGGAGAAGACCGTGTGACCGCTGCGCTGGCAGGGACCCGCGAGGTGGCCGGCCCCATCACGGTTTCGACATTGACAACGATCGCGGTGTTCGCACCGCTTGGCTTCATCGGTGGAGTGATCGGCACGTTCTTCCTGCCGTTCGCGCTGACGATCACGTATGCGCTGCTTGCGTCTCTGTTGGTGGCACTGACCGTCGTCCCCGTGCTCGCGAGCTTCTTGATGACACGTCGGGAGAGCGAGGGCGCTGAGGGACGACTCTCGGACCGATTGAAAGCGCTGTACACACCGGGCCTTCGCTGGGCGCTGGGACACCGGGCGCTTTCACTGGTAGGCGCGTTCATCACGTTCATCGCGGGTCTCGCGCTTATTCCCTTCATCCCGATCAGCTTCCTCCCGGGCTTCACCCAGAACGTGTTGGACGTCGATCTTTCCGTGCCGATCACGAGCCCACCGGGATTAATGGTCGCCAAGCTTGACGAGGCCGAGGAAGTGCTGGAAGCGCTTCGCCAACAGGGCATCGTGGAGGCGTACCAATCGCAGGTGGGCGGCGGTTCCGGTGGG
>JASLZO010000007.1 GCA_030754805.1 Dehalococcoidia bacterium | reverse complement strand
GGATCGCACTGCGGCAGCATCGTGTTCTTCACCGAACCGGTCGATAGCATCCTGTTTGAGCCCATCGGTGATCTCGTTCCGCTCTTCTTTTCCGAGACCGCCGACGGCCTCCAGAAGACGGTCGCCCACCAGGCTTTGAACGGTCGTCTCCAGCTCCTTCGACTCTACGGTTGAGGAGAATTCGATCTTGGGTTTCCCGAACATCGCGTGGAGTTCGGTCTGCATCTGGGCGACGATGCCGTTCACTTCCTGCCCCATCCGCAAGGCGTCGCGCAGAACCGTTTCGGGGACCTCTTCGGCTCCGGCCTCCACCATGGTGATCGAGGAACCGGATCCCGCAACAAGTAGGTCGAGTTGGCTGTCCTGCAATTGCGAATACGTTGGGTTGACGACAAGTTCGCCATCGATGTACCCGATCCGCGTCCCACTTACCGGTCCCGCAAAAGGAATCTCGGAGATGGTCAGCGCGGCTGACGTGCCGATGATTGCCAGAATGTCCGGGATATTTTCCTGATCAGCGGACAAGGCAAGAACGACGATCTGCGTCTCATTCCGGTAGCCCTTCGGGAAGAGCGGCCGGATGGTCCGGTCGGTGAGACGACTCGCGAGGATCGCCTCCTGGCCCGGTCTGCCCTCTCGTCGGAAGAAACTGCCAGGGATCTTCCCGATCGCATAGTGACGCTCTTCGAAATCGACCGTCAGCGGAAAGAAATCAATCCCTTCGCGAGGGCTGCCTGAGCCCGTTGCCGTTGCCAGCAACACCGTATCTCCGTACTGGATCGTGACACTGCCGCCGGCCTGTCGGGCGAGATCGCCTGACTCGATGATGAGTTGTCTGCCTGCTAGTTCTTTCTCAACTCGGTACTTCTGCATGTGCTCCTACGCTCCGCGCACTTCATGCGCCCGGAGGAAGGGGGGTGAGCCGTGTGCGTTTGCTAACCGCGGATACCGAGAGACGAAACGACGCTCTGATATCGCGCCGCGTCCTCCCTACGGAGGTAACGGAGAAGTCGCCTGCGTTGGCCAACGAGCTTCAACAGGCCTCTTCGCGTTGCGTGGTCGTGTCGGTGGACCTGTACGTGGCTCGTCAACTCGCGTATGCGGTGTGAGAGCAGTGCCACCTGAACGTCGGTGGATCCGGTGTCGGACGCGTGCGTCCGATATTGTTCGATGATCTGTTTGCTTGTCTCGCGGTCCACCCGTTCTCCGCCTAGGCTGTCGCCTTCCTCTATCAATCTTCCCTTTGACTCTATGACGAGAGTATAACAAGGAGCAATTGGGTGAGCCCCGGCGTGCGGCAGGATCCAAATATCGGCCAATTCGCTTCAGTCCGCGCCGGTACCAGACGCCTCAGGAGCCCTCTGCGAACGGGAAATGTGAACCGGTGGCACCGCCATCAACATCGCGAACCCCGCAACGATGTACACGAGGACGAAAGCCCGGAAGATAGGCAGGTAACTCCCATCGAGCGTCGCGTAGAGGACGTTCGTCACCAGCGGTGCCATGGCGTTCGCAAACATCTGGAAAGGAGTGATCAATCCGCGGATCGCGCCTTGGTGACGTCTGCCAAAGTAGTCGGCCCACACGAGTTGCTGCAGGATCGGGATCCCCCCGAACGCGAGCCCATGGACGATGGCGAATAGATAAGCGAGCGGGAGGTTATCCGCTGTACTCAGAATCGCGACCCCGATCGCGACGAAAAAGAATGACACGGCCATGACCACCCGCACGCTTACACGCTCCGCCACAAAGCCTGCCGCTAATCCGCCGACCGATCCGATGCCGGCCCACACGGTGAGCACGGTGACCGCCGAACCCGGCGAGATTCCGCTATCAGTCAGGTACGGGATCAGGTTGAAATTCACGCCCGCTCCAGTGAAGAACATGGCGCCAGTGACCAACAGGACGATGTAGAAGGAACGGGTCTTTGCGGCTTCACGCGGCGTGAAGTTGACCTCGTTCAGATCGTTTTCATCTTCGGATCCAACGCCGCCGGGTTCGTGGGGTTCTTCACCATCGGGCAGCAAACCCATGTCTTCGGGCTGGCGCCTGAGGAATATTGCGGTCGGTACGATTGTCAATGCCCATGTCAGAAGCCCAAGCGCCACTGCTGCCGATCTCCATCCGAAGGCTCCGAGGACGGATTGGACATAGAGCGGCATGAGGGCATTCCCGAACCTGGTTCCTGTCGTAGAGAACGCCATCGCGCGGCCTCGGCGTTTGATGAACCACTTCGATATCACCACGCCGGTCGCGATTGCGATCACACCGCTGACCAGCGCCCTGCTTGCGGCCATGAGCAGGTAAAAATGCCAGAGCGTGCCAACGACAGCGAGCCCTGCGATTGTGCCGCCCAACAGAACGAATGCGACTGTTAGGATCCACCGAGGTCCGTGTCGATCGAGCAATGGACCCATGACCGTCGCGGTCATCCCACCAGCGAGCGTGCCGACAGTAATAGCGCCCGCGAACTGTGCCCTAGTCCACCCCAGTTCGGCCGTCATCGGCTTCAAGAAGACGCCGAGCACGGGATTGAACTCTGCCGTTTGCGCCATCGTCACAACAGCCATCGTCGCCACGATGATCCACCCGTAATAGACGCGCTTCCGCACCGGCACAGGTGCTTTTTCAACCACCGAAGGAGCTCGTGTTGAAGAAAGGACGGGCCCCCGACTGAGCGCCGGGGGCCCGTCTATCGATACGTGACAAGTGGTTGATTACTCGGAGGTTATGTCGGTCTCCAACGCTTCCAGTGCCCTATGCACTAGCTCCTGGCGAAGTTCTTTTTCCTCGGCCGCAGAAAGGCTGGCATCGCCAAGCGGATGGACGATGCCTCTGCCCTGAATGACCCGATTGGCCCCAACCATCTTTGCGACCGGCGTCACCGCGGTCACCTGGGCGACCGGGATCCCCGCCCGCTCTAATTCCGTCGTGATCGCAGCGCCGCTGCGAGTGGACGTGCCTCAAGTCGACGTCAGGATGACCGCGTCGACGCCATCGTTCTTCAGTTCTTCGGCCATCTCGCGGCCGAGTCGTCGGCTGTTGGCAATCGGGTTTGCCAATCCCGATGTGGACAGAAATACGTCGTGGATCTTCCCGACCTGGCCACTCTTCTCCATCTCACGGAGAACGTCGACCGGCACCAACCGGTCCGGGTCCTGTTCGACAAATCGAGTATCGAAACCGCGATGTTGAACCTGGTAGTCCTCACCCTCGAGGTCGTCGAGTCGCGAGATGTCGTACGAACCCCAGTTGGTCGATGCGATCGGCGAGATGTCGTCCGGGTTTCCCTTTGGAACCAGGCCGCCGTCCGTCACGATGGCTATTCGCGCCTTGGACATGTCCACGATGGCGGCGGGTGCCGGCGGCGGGGTGAAAGAGGTCACGGTGAGTTCGGAGGTGTACGGATCCCCCTTTGTCTTCGCCAGGACCATATCGACCAGGCGTTCGGCCGCCGTCTTCTCCACGAACTCGTCGCGGAGCACTCCTTGAGGGATGTACCCCTCGTCGGTTGGATTACCGATTGACTCACCGCCGTCCGCCGCAAGCTTCTGAGCGATGGCCGACATCTTCGTCAAGACCTCACGCATCGCGCCGACGTTCTGGCCTGAATCGACGATATACACCTCGGATCGGTACAGGTCGACCCCAGGGTTTTCAACTGCCATTCCGGTGACGACTGGGATTCCCAACTCGGCCTGAACAGCCGCACATAGCCCGGCTGCCGCGACGCCGTATCGCCCCGCTTCGAACGAAGGGCCTGCGACGAACAATTCGGCCCCCGCCTCTCGGATGACCTTGATCACTTCCTGACTCAACTCGGTCAGGTTTTCCGCAGCGTAGTTATCACCGCAGATCAGTGTCTTGATTACCTTGGAATCGCCACCGAGGACCTGTTCGAGGAGGCGCCCGGGCCCGATGGGTTCGTCCTTCACCTGCAAATCTGTCCCTGCCACCTCTTCACCGCCCAGCCCTCCGAAGAACTGGTTCATGTAATGGACAACCTTCATGCTCGCCTCCCGGATTCCCTTCGAACTTGATCGCCTATTGCAGTCGGATCCCTGCTAGTAGACGTTGACCCTGATCCTTGAAATGCCTTGCTGATTGGTGACCCCCGCCACCGCGGAAGCTTGGACTGTTTCTACCGCCGCGAAGGCGCCTGCGATTTGATCGTTACTGGAGATGATCCGTTCCACAGGGTTCATCGGCCACGAGACGTCATTCCCGCCGACGTAGACGATCGCGTCAACTTCGACGTGGTCGAATAACAACGCCGATTCGGCTCTCCGATCACCGGCCATGTCAGACACCTGCACCGTCGTCTTGAGACCGATGGCTTCGCACTGCTGGGCCGTCTTTCCCATGTCGGCGTGGGGGGCGCCACCACCGTACTTTGTCAGTACGACTCCATTGGCGCCGAGCGCCCACTTCGCCTGTTGTGCTGCCATCATGCTCGTCCGGTCCCGGTCGACCTCGTCCGACGCCGCGACCGTAGCGACCGTTCCGACGAAGTTCAGTTCTTTCGCCTGGTGCCGGTGGATCAACTCCAGGATGATCGGGTGGTTCTGGTAGAAATACGTCTCGACTTGCATGTTCCAGTACGAGGTCAGCACCCCGCCGTCCAACCATTCGGTCGGACCCAAGGGGGTTGGCATCATCCCTTCTGTGTTGCTGCCGTAAAGGATGTGTTCGTCGGCTTCGACGACCCGCTGGTGTCCATGGATCTGCGCGATGTAGGCGACGTTCGGCAATTCTTTCCGATCTGCGGAATCAAGATCACTCAGATCGAAGACTTCTTCCGACGCGGAATGCTGCCCGATCGCCGTCCCGCCCAGGTAAGCCGATGCCTTCAGCGAAGCAAGGCGGGTGGCGTTCAGCGCTGCGTGGCGTTCCACCTCGCCGGCAAGTTTCGGGACGATGACGAGGTGATGGAGGACTCCATACGGCGACTCCTGGCCGGGTCCCCCGGACATCTCCAACGACTTGCCGCCCGCCCCCGGGATCCCCAAAGGGTCGACTACCGTTACCGCCGAACCCCGAAGCACATGGGTTTCCCCGTCTCCTGCGATCTGGTACGGACCCAGCACACCGGGAAAGTCACCTGCTCCCGTTCCTGGCTCTTTCGCTCGTGGTTCGATAACGTCGAACACGATGCCGACTCGGGCAGATTCGCCCGGATTCACGATTTCCAATATGACGTCATCGAGCCTTCGGTCTTCGAGCAAGAGTTGTCGGAGCGCTTCCCGGTCGACGGTAAGTACGCCCCCGTCGAGCTTAGTTGCGTCGGCGAACTTCAGTTCCGTGACCGGATGAACCGAGAGCGTTAGCGCCATCGCTCGGACCCCCAAACCCCTGGAGCGCTTCCCCTTTATTAGGAGGCCGCTCAGATTGACACAAAGTAGGCCTCGCAGTAGCGTTCTGTCAACGGAAACAAGCGTGTCTCCTAGCTGAAACCCGAGGCGAGGTGCCGGTTAAATGGACCACCCAGTCATTCGTGGAGTGCGATTCTTCATGGCCCACACACCGGGCCTCGTGAGACACGGGTCGAAACCCGATCGAGAGATCGCACGAGACCCAGAAGTTTGGGAGTCCATCAAGTCTCACCTCCGCTCATTCGATGACGTTGTTGGGTACGCCCCACACCAGGTACTGCTTGGCAATCGCACCCCCGAATCGCTCGCTGAGCTTGATCAGCCGTGGTACGAGAACGTCGCCCGGGAGGCACCCAGAAACGGTCCGCACGGCGAACTGGTTTCGGAAGAGGAGTTTTACGGGCTCCTCAAAGCGGGGGATGATTTCGACCTTCTATGGCTTGACGAAGAGTTCGCCGAGAGATCTCGTGAGCTTTTGGTGAAACACCCCCGAGTCCCAGCGGCCGATCTCGAGAAAATCGTGGGCGTTCCGCCGAGTCAGATCGAGGAGATGCTCGATGACTCCGAGAAGGGCGCGAAACCTCTGCAGCTTCGCGACGGCAGCACGATCGGTCTCATCCAACATGGTTTGTTGGAAGACCCTTCTCTGGCGCCGGACATCCTGCTTGAGAACCTTGCCGTCAAAGCCACCGGTACCATGGCGCTGCGGCTGGTGATGGACGACTTTTCGATTGCGCCTGACCAACTCCAATACATCATTGGTTCCGGCGAAGAGGCTATCGGAGATCGTTACAACCGAGGTGGAGGAAACCTTGCGAAAACCGTCGCCGAGGCGGCAGGTTGCATCGAAGCGACGGGTTCCGATGTAAAGGCGTTCTGCTGCGCCCCCGTTCACGCGATGGTCGTCGCGGGGAGCCTGGCTACCTCAGGCGTGTTCCCCGAGATCGCGGTGATCGGTGGCTGCTCACTGGCCAAGCTTGGAATGAAATTCGGTGGTCACCTCGCCAAGGACATCCCGGTCATGGAGGACATCCTCGTGGGATTCGCCGTGCTGATGGGGCCGGATGACGGGGTGAGTCCCCGCCTGCGTCTCGACAGCATCGGGCGCCACACCGTCGGTGCTGGTTCGGTTCAACAAGCGATCATCGAAGCGCTGGTACAGAAACCGCTCGAGAACATGGGGCTTTCCTTCACCGACATCGACAAGTACTCAACAGAGATGCACAACCCGGAGATCACCGATACGGCCGGGAGCGGGAACGTGCCACGCACCAACTACCGCCTGATCGCCGCCATCGCGGCTGCGCGCGGAGATATTCCAGCAGGCAACGACGCTCGAGACGAATTCGTGGCGATGCACGGAATGATGGGGTTCTCGCCAACTCAGGGGCATGTCGCCTCGGCCGTCCCCTATCTGGCCCATGCACTCGACTCGCTCAGGAGCGGGGAATCTAAATACACGATGTTCCTTGCGAAGGGCAGTCTCTTCCTCGGCAGAATGACCCATCTTTCGGATGGCGAATCGTTCGTTTTGGAGGCGAACCCCGCGGCTCGATAGTGCGGGTGTAAACTGACGACAGCGTATAAAGATCTCGGTCAGGAGGACTCCCCCCGAATGGACCTCAAAGGAAAGCAAGTGATTATCGTGGGCGAGCGCGACGGCGTGCCCGGCCCCGCCATCGAAGAGTGTGTGAAGAGCGTTGGGGCTGTGCCAGTGATGGTTCAGACCCAGTGCTTCGTTTGAACGGCTGCAGGTGCCCTTGACCTGGAAGGTCAAGAAGGGATCCAGGCGGTGGTCGACAAGCATGGGAAGGACGACATCGTCGTCGTGCTCGGTTCCCCGAGCGCCGAGAGTGCCGAGGTTTACGCACGAACCGTGACCGAAGGTGATCCGTCATGGGTCGGCCCTCTGGCAGGCATTTCTCTCGGATTGCCCGTTTTCCACATACTCGAATCGGAAATGAAAGATCAGATCGACGCGAAGGTCTACAAAGAACAGGTCTCCATCATGGAGTCCGTCCTGGAAACAGACGAAATCATCCAGGCGATGAAGAACGTCCGCGAGTCTGTGAGCGTGTAACGGAGGAATCCAAGTGACGCAAATGAAAACCGTCGTCTTCTACTCAAAGGAAAAGGACTGCCCTCCCTGCGACGAGGCAAAGCGCTGGTTCAAAGAGAACAGCGTTGAATACGACTACAAAGACGTCGTCGCGCATCCGGAATACGTCCGCGATCTCGTGCAGAACTACCGAGTGATGTCCGTACCGGTCCTGGTGGTGGGAGATGACCACTACGTGGGATTCGATGCGAAGGAATACAAACGCCTAATCTTCGACTGATCCGGTTGAAGATCAACGAACAAGTGGCGGAGGGCAATCCCCCGCCACTTGTTCGTTTTCGTAGAGGCATCGGATCGATGGTTGCCTGTCCGGGCCCTCTCTTATGGTAGGCTCCGGTCACGTTCCAACTATCGGAAACGGGGGTATGAATGATGGCTAAAGGCGCACGGAAACCGGTGAACTATGAGTCGTTCTGGGTCGTCCCCCAACTGCCCGTTCCGGCTTGGCAGACGGAGCGGCACACCTACGACTTCGGCGGTGCCAACCCCGGCCCTGACGTGATGCCATCAGCAGATCTCGCCGAGGCGGCAAAGCAGGTCATCGTCGAAGAGCACAATGAGATTGTCCGGTATCCGCCCACGTACGGTCCGGACCGCCTTCGAGAGCTGATCGTCCACAAGATGAAGGTGCATCGGGGCATCGAATGGGCCGGGATCGACGAAGTCCTCGTGACCAACGGTTCGGCTCAAGGCATCGCTCTCGCGATGCAGACGACGGTCGTTCCGGGTGATGTGATCATCACTCATCGCTATGTCTACCAGGGCGTAGTGCGGTCATTCAATGCCTCCGGGGCCGAGATCGTCACGGTCGATCGCGATGAAGATGGCATGCGCATGGACCTCCTGGAAGAAGCGCTAGCCGGTCTCAAGAAGCAGGGCAAGAAGGTCAAGTTCCTCTACATCATCCCGAGCCCCCAGAACCCGGACGGAACGATCCTGCCGCTAGATCGGCGCGAGAAATTGATGGACCTCGCCGAGGAATACGACTTCCTGATCATGGAGGACGATTGCTACGTTGACCAGACGCTCGATGTGGATCAGATGCCACCGGCGATTATGTCACTCGATGGCGGCGAAGAGCGCGTCATCTACATCGCCACCTTCTCGAAGATCATCTCCCCGGGCGTTCGCGTTGGGTGGGTGACGGCGTCGAAGCCATTGCTGGAACGCATGGCGGGCTACAAGCAGGACGTCGGAAATGACTACTTCTCGGGCCTTATCGTCGCGAAGTACCTAGAGGACCACATGGATGATCGGATCGAATGGTTGAACGATCGGATGCGTCACAAGCGGGACACGATGCTCGCGGCGCTCGGTGAAAACTTTGGCCCACTGGTACAGGTCAGGGTTCCCAAGGGTGGGATGTTCCTGTGGGCGCAGTTCCGGGACGGCATCAACATGTCCGAACTCGAGGTGCCGAGCATGGAGCGAGGCGTTCGGTACTTGGGTGGACCACAATTCTCGGTGATCGGCGAGGGCAAGAACTATGCCCGATTGAACTACAGCTTCCCATCCGTTGAGGAGATTACGAACGGTATCGCGAAGCTTGCCGACGTGTTGAGAGAAGAAGGCGCGATCAAGGAGTAATCCAGGTGCCCGACTACGAAACGATTCTGTATGAGAAACAACGCGGCGGCGTACTGATCACCCTGAACCGACCCGAGGTGCTCAATGCGCTGAGTTCCAAACTTCAAACAGAACTGCATGAGGCCTTCGACGAAGCAGAGGCAGATCCCGAAGTCCGGGCCGCGGTGATAACCGGCAGCGGCCGGGGCTTCTCGGCGGGCGCAGATATCGGTGGAGGCGGCAGCGAGGCCCGGGAAGAGGTCTGGCCCTACGGATTACCCGAGGGAATGAGCGTCGCTGAGCGACTGGACACGACAAGGACCGGCACCATCGCGGGCGTCAAGCGCGAGCTCCACCTTTGGGAACTCGGGATCCCGGTCATCTCGGCGGTGAACGGGTGGTGCATGGGCGCCGGCTCCTGGCTCGCTCTCTCGTGCCACATGACGATCGCGGCCGAGGATGCCGTTTTCTCCCAACCCGAGGTCCGGATGATTGATAGCTCCAGCTTCTTCTGGATACACCTCGCGGGGTTTAAGAACGGGCTCCGTTACGCACTGACGGGTGACCATATCGACGCCCAGGAAGCGCTGCGGATCGGGTTGGTGAACAAGGTTGTCCCTCCGGACCAGCTTGTCGAAGAAGCTCTTTCGATCGTTGAACGCATAGCGCTCGTCAGCCCGGAGACCGTGAAGATAAACCTCTCGGTCGCGACGATGGGACTCGAGATGATGGGACTGCGGAACGCATTGATGCTGGAGGCCGAACTAGCTGCGATAGCCCGTTCGTCGCGGCGGTACGATTTCCTGGAGCACATGATCGAGGCCCAGAAGGAGGGTGGCATGCGCGCGTTCCTCCAGGCGCGAGATGGACCCTTCCGGCCTGAGCCGTTCGGCCCACGCTCCGCGTAACGAGGGGGCCAATCGAAGAAGGAAACGGGCCCCTAGGACTCGTTTCACATTTACGGTGTCGCGGCCGATTTTACGGATGCTGCTCGCGTCATCCCCGAGTAGGTAGCTCGACGGTTCCCTGCCCCGGCGTGACCGCCTCGCCACGCTGATTCGTGATCGCGATGTCCAGGTCGACCAGGTGCCGACCGTCCTCGACACGCTTGCCGGTCACTTTGCCGGTGCACGTCAGTTCGTCGTTCTTGAAGTTGATACCGCGCATCTGAACCCTGACCAAGACCACGTCTCCGTCGTCTCCCGCGAATTGCCGCAGCAGGCTGTGAAGGTACGAGAACCGCAAAGGCCCCTGCCCGAACGCCCCCGGCTGGCCGTTTTCTTTGGCGGCATCATCGTCCATGTGCATGGGGACGTACTCGTCATTGACCGATGCCCATCGGTTCCAGTTCATTAGGTCAGTCTTCCGAAAGAAGCTCGGGATTTCCTGGCGATCGGAAACGTCTTCCCAGTACGTCTGGTCTGCCATGAGTGTTCTCCTTGATCCGATTCGGCGTGGGTTAGTAAAGAATGTTATCGCTACGGATCGTCTGGACGAGTTCTCCGTTCTGATTGGTCCAACGCTCCTCCAGTACGTAGAAGAGCATGAGTCCGAGTCTTCCGGTCCTCTCGTAGAGTTCCACCAGTGATACGACGCTGGAGATCACGTCGCCGATGCGCATCGTGACGAAATGCTCCGCCGTAGTCCCTCCGAATAAGTACCGCTCTGGCGCGCCGGGTGGGCGGAGTTCCCGCTTTGATTCGATCTCTTCCTGCTCTGCGTCGATCCTATCGGGTTGAGGCCCGATATTTGCGCGCCCTATCATCCAGGCAAATGGGTTGTACTCGGCCGGGGCAACGATGGCCTCCCATCTGGTGGTCTTCGCGTAATCCTCGTCCCAGAACCGACGCGGCGGCACCTCTGGCCAGTACGCGGCCATAGCGAACCGGCGAATCTCGCTCTGGGAGATGGGCGGCGATACGAGGGGCGGCGTTTCCGTACCGATATAGGCCCGCATCTCGTCGGTGATGTACGTCTCAGGCGTGCTTGTCATCCGATGCCCCCTACCCTCTTTGAACCGAGAACGGCTCGTAATGTAGCACCAACTCCGCCAACCCTGCCGCCCATGTCGGAGTGCGAATACCACTGAGACACCAAATGGGTTGAGGGAATCTGAAGGGAACCGACCAGTTGGTCGATGTCGCGACCTGGATTGGGAGTTTGGCTTCATAGTCCAATGATCGATCTTCCTCGATATGATTTATCGGGCGAATCGGCACGGCACCGTTCGAATTCCTCTCGTGGAACCGTCGAAAGTCACGCGGTTGTCGATGACTACGGTCGAACGTGGAGCTGCCCGCCTGACGGACTCCGGATAGTCGTGAAGGTGGACACGGCCTCAAATTTCATGGATGAGACCGTCGATCAGGGAGTGATGCTCCCGGAGCGTGACAATATCGGGGCGCTGACCTGACCGGCCAAGTAGTCCTCCCTGCATTTCTGCCGACGCCGGCACGACGCTGCCGAGAATCGCTGACAGGAGGTGGAACCGAGCCTCCCTCTAACGGCGGACCACGGTGGCATCGTGATCCACATAACGAATCGGTAGTCCGAGGTCCGCTAAGCCTGGCTCGATGATTTCCCGGTCCCCAACGATCAATAGCGTGAGTTCCTCGCTCTGGATCCTTTCGTTCGCGACCCGGCGGACATCGTCCAGCGAGATCGCCTCGATGTTTCGTTCATACGCACCGTAGTAGTCATCTGGGAGATCGAACGCCACGATCATGCCCATCTGCTCCTGCAGTTGGCCCGCCGTTTCGAAATTCGACGGGAACTCCTGAAGCATCGAGGATTTCGCGTCTTCGAACTCCTTCGTTTCAACGGGTCTCACATTTCTGATCTGGTCAAATTCCTTCAGCGTTTCTTCCACGGATTCTCGGGTTACCGCGGTCTGGACGCCACCGCCCGACAGGAAGAGCGACGAATCGGTGTGCCACTCGAACCATGAGCGGTACCCGTAGCTATAGCCCTTATCCTCGCGCAGGTTCATGTTCAATCGAGCGGTGAACTGTCCACCAAAAACCTGGTTGAACAACGTCAATGGGAAGTAGTCGTCGTTTTTCCTCTGCGGTCCTATGTGGCCCGTGCGTATGATCGATTGGGCGGCGCCCGGTTTGTCCAGTAGATATATGGTCGTTCCGGATTTGTTGCGCGGCTCTTCGTTCTGCTGATAACCCGTACCGTCATTGGGGCCGTCGACATGCCAACTCCCGAGAAGCGCTTCCGCTCGCGTGACGACATCCACGATCGAGACATCGCCGGCAACGATGAGGGTCGCTCCGTCTGGGCCGAATCCCCGCCGGAAGTGATCAACGAGCGCGTCGCGGTCGAACCCTTCGACCGCGACTTCGCTCCCACTCATCGGATGCCCGTACCGGCTCTGGAGTCCGTACAAGAGCGCGGGTCCAACCCTGCCGGCCAGTGCGGTTGGGTCGTCCCGCATCCGACGGAGGGATGTCAATCGTTCCTGTCGCACCCGTGAGAGTTCTTCCTCCGGGAACGTTGGGTTCATCGCTATGTCAGTGATCAGTTCCAGTGCCCTTGGCCAGTGCTTGGTCAGCGACTGGGTGGTCAACACCGTTCGTTCACGCCCGGGGTTGGCTCCCCAATGACTCCCCAAAAACTCGAACTCTTCGGCTATTTCCTGGCTTGAGCGGGACGTGGTTCCTTCCTCGAGCATCCCGGTCATGAACGTCGCGAGGCCTGGCTGGTCGAGCGGATCGTTGGCGGCGCCGGTCCTCAGAGCGAGTCCGAAGGCTACGACTGGTGCCCCTCGTTTTTCGATCACACGAACCTCGAGGCCATTCGAAAGGCGGGAACGCTCTGGTATCGCGGGGACGAAAGGTCCGCGATACGTCGCCGAAGGTTGCATGGATCGGTCCAACTCGACGCCCTGATGGGCGGACCGGGACGGTTCGGGCAATACCAACATGCGTACCTGTCGGGAGCCGAGGTACTCGGAGGCGACGCGGTGCACATCATCTGCCGTAACGGACAGATACCGCTCCGTGTCGGTGTTGATGAGCGACGGGTCCCCCCGCATGACGTTGAAGGAGTTGAGGCGATTCGCCCGGCCAGCGAACCCACCGATGGTGGACAACATCCGCGCGTCCTGCCACTCGATCCCGTTCTTAGCCGCCTCGATCTCTCGCTCTGTCGGTGGGGCCGCGATGATTTTCTGGAGTTCTATCCGTGCGTCGGTCTCTGCACGATCGGCCTCGATCCCGGCGGCGGCGGTGACGTGGACCTGGAGGTCTCCGGCGACCTCCGCGGACCCGTGAAAGGCCGTGACACTCTGCGCGGTTCGGTTCTCGTACACGAGGGACCGATGCAATCGCGAACTCTTCCCATCCCCGAGAATCGCTGCGAGGATCGAAAGGGCGGGTTCATCTTTGTGGAAACGGGGGACGGTGGGCCAGGCCATGGTGACGCGTGGTAGCGTCACGCGATCATGCAACGTGAGGCTAGTGAAACCGGCCAAGGGTGAATCGGCATGAACCACCCTCGGGACCGTGGGCGCGGGTTCCAGTCCAGCGAAGTACCGGTCGACGAGGTCTCGGGCCTCTGAGGTATCGAGGTCACCGGTGATCGCCAAACTTGCGTTCGAGGGTCCGTAATACAGACGGAAGAAGGCGCTAACGTCGTCGAGCGTCGCCGCGTCCAGATCTTCGTGGTATCCGATCGTTGGCCAGTGGTACGGATGCGGCGCTGGATACACAGCCTCCAACAGCCGAAGAGAGGATGCGCCGTATGGGCGGTTCTCGTAGCTTTGCCGGCGCTCGTTCTTCACCACATCTCGCTGGATATCGAACCTTCCCTGGTCGATCGCATCCAACAGGAACCCCATGCGGTCGGATTCCAGCCACAGCGCAAGTTCTAGATGGTTCGAAGGCAAGTTCTCCCAGTAGTTCGTGCGGTCGCCGTTGGTCGAGCCGTTGAGGGTGGCCCCGACCTTCTGGAGCGCGTCGAAGTGGCTCTTGTTGTGGTGCTTCGAACCTTCGAACATCATGTGTTCGAACAGGTGGGCGAACCCCGTCTTCCCGGGCTCCTCGTCCTTGGAACCGACGTGATACCAAACGTTCACGGACACGATCGGCAGCGCGTGGTCCTCATGGACGATCACGTCGAGGCCGTTTGATAGCGTCCATTTCTCGAACGAAATCGAATTCAATCCGTATACCCCCGGACCGTTCGCACTGGGAGGCGCCTAGTCTAGCGGAGGAACTCCTGATGCCTATGATTGCGCCGTTGCCAGAGATGATTACGAGGTGACAGAAGAGGGAGGCGCATATGGCAGATCTCGAATACGACCCGCACCCGGCTGAAGGGTACGCGGTCTTCACGCTGAATCGACCCCAACGACTGAACGCCATCGGCGGCGAGCTGATGTCGGAGTTCCTGGCCGCGCTCGAATCGTTCACGAACGAGTCGAAGATGCGCGTGGGCATCGTTACCGGTTCGGGCCGTGCGTTTTCAGCGGGCGCTGATATGCGTGAGGGCGCGGACCGTGACGCCTCGACGGCGACCCTTCGCGAACGCCTGGGCCGCGGGGAGATTACCCAGGACGACTTCAACCGTGAGTCCCGGCAAAACGGACCGGGTGTTCGGTTCGACCTCTTCTCCGGGAACAAAAAACCGTTTATCGCTGCCATCAACGGCCTCGCGATCGGTGGCGGCATGCACTGGGCGATGGACTGCGATATCAGGATCGCGTCCGAGGAGGCATACCTGGGCCTGTATGAGCCCAAGCGAGGCATCACAGCTGGCTACGGGAGCCAATACCTCGGCCGAATGGTCCCCTTCGGCGAGGCCATGTACATCCTTCTCACCAGCGATCGCCTAGAAGTGAATGAAGCCCGTCGGATAGGCTTGGTGCACGAAGTGCTTGCTCCCGACGCTCTTCTTCCTCGGGCGATCGAGATCGCCCGAATGATCGTGGAAGGGGCACCGATGGCGATCGAGGCAACGAAGGCGGTAGCGCATTTCTGGATGAAGAACGAAGCGGAGGCCCTGTCCGCGTACTCATCCCCAATCACGAGCACAGTTCAAGCTTCGGAAGACGTGGTCGAGGGTAGACGGGCTTTCGTCGAAAAGCGAGATCCTGTATGGAAGGGACGCTGACGCTTTGCGTCAATTCGACCACAAAGAAGGGGCGCCCCTTCTTTCGGCTGAGAGCCGGTTCGGATCAGCGCCCTAGACGCTGGTTCCGAGCACGAGCGACGACATGTCGCTCATGTATCCGCGTCAAGTGTTTACGTAGCAGAGTTCTGGATCGCCCGGGACCTGTCGCACCCCGGCTCGGCCCATGAGCTGGCGGGTCCCTTCGACGACCTGTGTCGTCCCGGCGACGGACTGGCCACAGGAAAGTTGGCCGCCTCCGGTGTTCACTGGCATCGAACCCTGATGGGTCGTGTCCGTTGACTCGTACCATGCCCCGGCTTCGCCCTTGGGAATGAACCCGGCATCTTCGAGTGTGATCATCACGGTGATCGTGTAGCAGTCGTAGATCTGGGCCATATCCATGTCGTTGGGGCTCAGACCGGCCATCTCGAATGCTCGACGGGCGCCGACAGTCGCTGGCGATGTGGTGATGGGCCTGGTCCAGTCCACACCATGCTCGGCCCGCCAAGTGTGTTGCCCGGCTCCGAGGAGGTAGACCGGTGGATTCTTAAGCGACTTTGCTTTTTCAGCGGTCGTCACGATAGTC